>JANQKN010000054.1 GCA_028281065.1 Flavobacteriaceae bacterium
TTCAATCTGGAAGAAGTATTCTTAACGGTTGCTGAAGAAATCCTCTATGGCTTAAACCACTTCCATGCCGATCACTATCATTTGTTCAAAATGTATGAAGAATCGTTATACCACAAGGACACAGTATCGGTCTTTTCGGCCGAAGGAATATCCTTCAACGGAATCATACGCGGGGTATCGCCACAAGGGGAATTACAGGTTGAAATGGAAGACGAAACGGTTGCCAAGTATCGTCTTAAAGAAATTAAACTGCTTAATTAAGATCGCCCATTTTAGAGGAAAGCGTCTCCAAGAACTTGGTGATAGGGCCTTTAATCATCATGGCCATCATGGGGTTAAATTTCCCTTCGAACAAAAGCTCTCCTTCGGAAGCATTTTCAGAAACTTCACTAATATTTCCTGTGAGCGTAAAAGGGATCTTGTCGCTTATGGCACCTAAAACCACTTTGTTGGGAGCCTCTACTTCCTTAATTTCCAAGGCGATTTCCGGCATTCCGCTTAATGCAAAAACAAAAGCATCTTCACGGATTACTTCAAATTTTGCGATGTTATCCGGCATCAGGTTTTCAAAATTCTTTACATCGCTTAGGTAATTGCAAAGATCTTTTGCAGATTTTTGTACGCTTACTTTTTTACTTTTAATTTCCATAGGGTAAATCGTTTAGGGTGCTAATGGCAAATAGCGTGCCTATTTCCAATTGGCGGGATCCTTGCGCCATTCTGCCAAGGTTGTGGCTTCTTCGGCAGTGATGTACTGCGATTTTTCTGCCTGTTCCAACAAATTGTCATAGTTGCTCAAAGTGTTTAGGGAGACATCGGCTTTTTCGAAATTTTGAGAAGATACATCGAAGCCATAGGAAAAAATAGCTACCATTCCCTTTACCTGCGCATTGGCTTCGCGAAGGGCTTCCACGGCCAACAGGCTACTCTTCCCAGTGCTAATGAGGTCTTCTACCACCACCACGGTTTGGTGCTCTTGCAACGATCCTTCTATCTGGTTCTTTCGTCCGTGCTTTTTGGGCTCGGGACGAACGTAACAAAAAGGAAGATTCATATAATCGGCCACCAACATTCCAATACCAATGGCTCCTGTAGCCACCCCAGCTATAACATCGGGCTTGCCGTAGAGTTCCTCTATCTGGTTGGCTAGATGCTCCCTAAGGTAGTTTCTTATGGGAGGATAAGAAAGGGTAATCCTGTTATCGCAATAGATTGGGGATTTCCAACCAGAAGCCCATGTAAAAGGGTTTTGTGGTTGCAATTTTATTGCATTAATTTGCAGAAGTAATTCGGCTGTTTTTTGAGCTGTTTCTTTGTTTAGAACCATTGTGCAAATGTATAAAGTTTTTGTAAAAGACATTCCCATAATTCTCTCTACGGAGAAAAAAATCGGGAAGCAATACACCGCTATTCCGTTGAAGCTTGCACGTTTTAAGAAGATCATTAAAAAGATCAACAACGGAAAGCTTGTTTACGTAAATCTTTATCACAAAAACGAAGAAAAGATTGAAAAATTCTTAAGGAAAAAACTTCCCTTTGTGGAAGCAGCTGGCGGACTGGTCTACAACAATAAAAAAGAAATCCTCTTTATCTATAGAAACGAAAAATGGGACCTTCCCAAGGGACATTTGGACAATGGCGAAAGTTATGAGGAGGCTGCAAAGCGGGAAGTAGAAGAGGAAACCGGGGTAAAGGATTTGGAGGTAAAGCGGTTCCTTCAGAAAACCTATCACGTCTTTAAGCGCAATGGTAAGTTTAAGCTAAAGGCTACCTACTGGTACGAAATGTACACGGAATACGACGGGGAACTAAAACCTCAAAAAAATGAAGGCATTAAAAAGGTAAAGTGGAAGAATTTCGCAAAGAGCCAGAAAGCCCTTAGGAATTCCTATGAAAACGTAAAACTGCTCTTCCCCAAGGAATATTTAACCACCCACCCGAACGATCGGGTAACGCAAGTGTGATTTTTCGTAATGGTTGGATTGCTTGTGAATCCAATCCAACTGGGCATACCAATTATTGGCAAAATTGGGGTCACTAGCTTTTTTGGCTTCAAATTCAGCCTTGATTTCAGGATTTTCGTTTAAAAAAACTTCTGCCTTGTCTTCCCAGACGTATGGGGAAAACCCTTCTTTTTGTTGTAGGATGGTATCGAAATAGTTCCAATTAAAAAAGGAATCCTGTGCAGTAGGCTCCAAGGTTTCCATGATATACCGAATCCCTGCTTGTTGGGTTTTTAGGATATAATCGCCCTTTTTAACGGGCATTTCTTCGGTTACTACTTCTACCTGGGTGTTGTAATGGGGATAATGCCCTTCGTAAGCGTTATTTCGGGTTTGGTAATCCTTTATCCTATACACCTGTACAGTATAGGTGGTGTCTTTCTGAATGGTACTATACTTTATGTTGTTGTTCTTAAGTTGTTGCATGACATTCCAATACCCACGCGGGATAATGTACTTTTCGGGAACGGTTACAGTAGCTGTAGGGGTATAGTAGTTATAGTAAGTAACGTCTTTAATAAAAGGTTGGTTCTGGTCGTATTTTAAACGATCTGCTCCCGTAATGTTACTGGGAACCCTGCTTCCTTCATAACCTTTAAAGGATAGGGTAGTGGTCTGGCTACTGTCTATTTTCCAAGCCAGCGGATATTCGCTTCCCACTTTGTATTGGGAGTTGGCGATTTTTCGGAATTCACGAATTGCTTCGGCCTCGTTGTCGGCTATGGCAATAAAACTCTTCATAAGCTCATAAGTGCCGTCTACACGGTCTTTGTAGGGCTTCAGCATGTGAGTTTCTACCATCATGCCCAGTGTATTGAAAAGCGTGGTATATCCTGTAGAATATCGAGGCGAGTCGAAAAACTGGGAAAACCCACTTTCGGGAGTTCTGCCCCAAACATTTACATAAGGGGTAATATCCCATTCTTTTACGGCAAGGGAATCTTCCAACTGTGGCACAAAGCTTTCGTGCAGGTAATTGCCCAAAGGGCCACCCAATTTGTTGTGCTGGGTGAATAAGTGGGTTAAAACATATTGATAATCGGCACCGTTGCTTACGTGGTTATCTATAAAAAGATCGGGCTTTAGGGTGTGGAAAATATCGGCAAAGGCACGGGCATTTTTGGTGTCGGCTTTAATAAAATCCCTGTTTAGGTCGTAGTTACGGGCATTACCCCTAAATCCATAAGCCTCTGGGCCATTTTGGTTGGTTCGGGTGCCCGAGTTTCTATTTAGGGCGCCTCCAATATTGTACACGGGAATCACCGCCACAATGGTGTTTTGGGGTGCTTCTATTTTTCCTTCGGCAAGATCGCGCATGAGCATCATGGAAGCATCGATCCCGTCGCTTTCCCCAGGGTGGATTCCATTATTGATAAGAATGCTGTTTTTTTTGTTTTCTGAAGAAAATTCAGACTCAAAAGAACGGTCGGGGTTAAAAGTTATCAAATGCAAAGGCTCTCCACTGTCGGTCTTTCCCATACGGTACATCGCTATGCTTTTGTACGCCTTGGAAAGGTTTTCGTAAAAATCGATCACTTCATTGTAAGTGGCGGTTTGGGTTCCGTTGCTTTTTTCGAATTGAGTGGTAAAATCGAAATCTACTGGGGTTTCATTAGATCCACAGCTGGTTAAGAACAGTACGGATACGAGGAGAACGAAGGCTTTTTTCATGGAAATTGACTTTCTTCAAAGATAGAGAAGTATCAAAAACTTAGGAAAAGATATCCATTTAAGTTTGTCACCCCTTTTTTATGTTTTTCGGCATGCGAATTGATGCATATATGTTAACTAATTAATGTATTTTTTATCTTTGAGTAAAACCTAATAAAAAAGCCAATATGAAAAAGACAACTACCCTCTTTACTTTTCTTCTGTTTTCAATCTCGCTATTTGCGCAAAATGCAGCCCAGATAGATGGCTTGTTGGAGCGATTGGAACCTTTGAAGAATTCACCGTTTAGCTTTACCGATGTTTTGGAAAAGCATTTTACTGCGGAAGAGCAACAACTGCTCATTGCTCATTTTGAAAACAATAAAATTGAAAGGCCTCCCAACAGATCGAACCTTGTTCCCGATGCTTTCTTGGCTTTGGATATTAGGAACAATGGTATTTTCGGCTCTTTGGATGGTACACCACCTTATGATACCTTCGATGTAATCAACACCAATGGGTTGAATGCTTTTGCCGATGATTTCGATAACAACAACACACTGTATGCGTTGGATTTTGATACCAATACACAAATTTCCCGATTGGTTACGGTGGATCCTGTTACGGGGAATTTTGCTGTCATCGATGACCTCGCCGGATTAAATGCCAATCATGCACCTTCGGGGCTTAGTTTTAATTTTGATGACGATACCATGTATGTTCTATCTACGGGTAATGGTTCAACACAATTATATACCCTAAATTTAATTACTGCTGTGTTAACCCCTATAGGGTCGGGAACGGGTAATTCTACTGGTATTTGGTTGGAAATCGATAACGATGGAAACGGTTGGATGGCAGATATAAGCAATGACCTTTTTTATTCGGTAAACTTAACCACAGGTGCTGCCACCCCTGTAGGTCCCTTAGATGTGGATATTAGTTTTGCACAGGATGTTACCTACGATCATACCAATGGTGAGTTGTTCATGGCTGCTTACCAAGGCGCAGGAGTAGGGGGAATTTATAGTATTAATACGGCTACGGGGTTTGCCACGTTTATTGGGGAAACCGATGCCCTCGATGCAGAGTTCGGAATGTTTTCTGCCCCTCCTGGTCCTTTGTCCGTAGAAGATCAATTGTCCAATAAAATATCCATATACCCCAATCCTGTACAAAACGAGCTGTTATTTAATATAACTGCTGGATTGGAAATTAACCAAGCGTCCCTTTACAATGTATTGGGTAAGGACACCAAGATGGTGTACGCCAATGGTAAGATGGATGTTTCTTCCCTTCCACAAGGGATTTATATCTTGGTGATGGAAACTTCCGAAGGACCTATTAGTACTAAAATAGTTAAGCGTTAAGTGTATTTATACAATCTTAAAATAAAAAGCCCCGCATTGCGGGGCTTTTTCATGTTTATGCTTTAATGATTATCCATTCATGGAAATCAAGAATTCTTCGTTGTTACGGGTGCGTTTAATACGGTCGTTAATAAACTCCATAGCTTCTACAGGGTTCATATCGGCCAAGTACTTGCGCATTACCCACATACGTTGAATCGTGTTTTCGTCCAACAGTAGATCGTCCCTTCTCGTACTGGAAGAAGTAAGGTCGATGGCTGGGAAAATTCGACGGTTGGAGATCTTTCTGTCCAACTGCAGTTCCATATTACCGGTACCTTTAAATTCTTCAAAGATCACTTCGTCCATCTTGGAACCTGTTTCAGTAAGGGCTGTGGCGATGATACTCAAAGAACCACCGTTTTCAATATTACGAGCGGCTCCAAAGAAACGCTTTGGTTTGTGTAAAGCGTTGGCGTCCACACCACCACTTAAAATCTTACCACTGGCAGGTTGTACGGTGTTGTATGCACGGGCCAAACGGGTAATGGAATCCAAAAGGATCACAACATCGTGCCCACATTCTACCAATCGCTTTGCTTTTTCTATAACCAGGTTTGCAATACGAACATGTTCGGATGCTTCCTTGTCGAAAGTAGAAGCAACCACTTCACCACTTACGTTTCGTTGCATATCGGTTACCTCTTCTGGACGTTCGTCTATAAGTAGGATGATTTGATATACTTCTGGGTGGTTGGCTGCAATACCATTGGCAATGTCCTTAAGCAGCATGGTTTTACCCGTTTTGGGTTGTGCCACGATCATACCACGTTGTCCTTTTCCAATAGGGGAGAAGAGATCGATAATACGGGTAGAGACATTCACCTGCCTTTCGGCTATTTTAAATCTTTCCTCTGGGAATAGGGGGGTTAGGTGTTCAAAAGAAACACGGTCCCTAACCACGTTCGGGGAAAGGCCATTTATTTTATTCACTTTAATAAGGGGGAAGTATTTCTCACCTTCTTTCGGCGGGCGTACTTCTCCTAATACAGTATCCCCGGTTTTAAGTCCAAATAATCGTATTTGCGATTGGGATACATAAATATCGTCAGGGGAAGAAAGGTAGTTGTAGTCACTGGAACGCAAGAATCCGTATCCATCCTGCATAATGTCCAATACCCCTTCACTTTCTATAATACCATCGAATTCAAAATCAGGTTCGCGGTAACGGTTACGGGTGTCTTTGTTACCGTTCTTATCGTTCCCCTGTTGCTTTTGTTGGTTGTTTTTTTGATGCTGTTGTTTTGGCTTTTGCTCGCCAGCATCCTTAACCTCACCGTTCTTTTGATGTTTAGGTTGTTCAGCCTGTTTCTTAGGAGCGTCATCTTGTTTCTTAGGCTGATTGTCTTGTTTTTTGTGAGGGTTTTCCTGTGTGTTTTTTTGGTTCCGCTGGTTGCGGTTGTCGTTACGATTGTCGTTGCGCTGGGTTCGCGGGCGACGATCACGCTGCTCCTTTTTTTGTTGGAGGGCTTTGTTTTCCTGCTTTGCTTCTGCAGGTTTTTCTTCCACAGCTACTGCTGCTTTTACAGCCGAAGGATTGGCTGCTTGGTAATCCAGGATTTGATATACCAGATCTAATTTTTTTAAGCTACGGTATTTTGGGACACTCAAGGTCTTAGCAAGCTCTTGGAGTTCGGGCAGCTTTTTCGATTTTAATTCTGAAATTTCGAACATCTAAAAATTGAATAAATAAATTAATTGCGATAAAAGAATATCTAAGTCGTAGGTAAATTAGTTGAAAATATGTCGAAGACTAAGTAACCTTATTTGAAACGGTTACGAATTGTTACTGCAAGTATACAACAATAATTTAAAAGTAGTAGTTAATTTATTGAAAAGAAACCTTATTTTTGCCCTCGATACTTAAAAAAGCAATGATACAGCGTATACAGACCTTTTATATGTTCTTGGCAGCCTTGGTAATAGGGGCTTTGTACATGTGGTTCCCGACGCTTCAGGACGAAGCGGGAAATGCTGTTTTGTCTAAGGACAGCCCATTGATTTTGGGACTTACGGGAGGGGTTGTTTTATTGTGTATCTTAAGCATTTTAAACTTTAAAAAGCGGCAATTGCAGTTTGTGCTTAACCGCTTGTCTATCATATTAAACTTTGTATTACTGGGAGTTTTCGTGTATCGATCTCTAAGCCTATCCGGAGAAACCTTGGTTTCTGAGAAGGGTATTGGGATGCTACTACCTATCATTTCTATCGTTTTTTTAGTGCTGGCCAATAAGGCCATTAAAAGGGACGAGGATCTTGTAAAATCTGTAGATCGGTTACGTTAAAACTATTGCTTAGTATTATTAGTGCGAAACCCCCGAAGTATGCCAGCTTCGGGGGTTTTATCGTTTAAATTCTATCACTTCCAGGTTTTTTATTTCCTTTCCATCTATTTCGAAGCGGAGCATGGTCCGTACTTTTTGGAAACCGTGTTTTCCTATGGCGCCTGGGTTCATGTGGATCAACTTTAACTTAGGGTCTGGCATAACTTTGAGGATGTGGGAGTGCCCAGTAATAAAAAGACGTGGAGGGTTTTCACGAATCTCCTCGCGGATCCGTTGGTTGTACCTCCCGGGATACCCCCCAATATGAGTGATCCAAACATCCACACCTTCACACATAAAATGGTTGTCCAAGGGAAACTCCACCCTTGCCTTGGCATCGTCTATATTTCCGTAGACCGCCCTGAGCGGTTTTAGTTTTTTTAGCGCATCGGTTACTTTTAGGTCGCCAATATCACCCGCATGCCAGATTTCATCGGCCTGTTCAGCATACGAAAGTATTTTCGTGTCTATATAGCTATGGGTGTCGCTTAAAAGAAGGATTTTGGTCATACAGATGATGTGTTCTTGCAAATGTAATTTATTAAGAAAGGATTAACCTTTTTGCAGCAGGGGTATTTTGTATTTTTACTGAAATTTTTGAGACCACTCCCTTGCGGTATTTTATAGAATTATCATATAACGGAAAAAACTACCATGGTTGGCAAATCCAACCCGATGCCATAAGCGTACAGGAAGTATTGGAAAAAACGATTTCTACCCTGTTGCGCTCCGAAATAAAGATAACAGGGGCCGGTAGAACCGATACAGGGGTGCATGCCAAACAACTGTTTGCGCATTTTGATGCGGAACCCATCGAGGACCTGCCCAATTTTATTTTTAGGCTCAATTCCTTCCTTCCCAAGGATATTGCTGTGCAAGATGTTTTTGTGGTAAGGGACGATGCTCATGCCCGGTTCGATGCTACCCAAAGGGAATACAAATACTACCTTTCGTTGCAAAAGGATCCCTTTCGGGAAGGTTCCGCGTATTTTGTGCATCAAAAGCCCCACCTGGCTTCAATGAACCAAGCAGCAAAGGTTCTATCGGACCATCGAGATTTTCAATGCTTTTCCCGATCAAAAACCGATGTAAAAACGTATCATTGTGATATAAAAATGGCAAACTGGGAAGAAGCAGGCAATCAATTGGTTTTTACCATTAGTGCCGATCGTTTTCTGCGCAACATGGTACGAGCCATTGTTGGGACCCTGTTGGAGGTGGGCTATGGAAAAATGACTTTGGACGAGTTTCATGACGTCATTAAAAGCAAAGATAGAGGCAAGGCTGGGGCATCGGCACCCGCACATGGATTATACCTTACCCAGGTAATTTATCCAGACGATATTAAAGAATAAACTATGGCAGACGCAAAAGGCAAAGCGTTCGATTTTAAACTATTTAAGCGGCTTATGGGACATACCAATAAGTACCGCTTTACCTTTTATTTTACAGCTTTTGCCGCCATTGCTATGGCTGGTTTGGCTGTATTGAGTCCTGCCATCCTTCAAAAAGTAATCGATAAGGCCATCTTGGCCAAGGATTACGAACTCATGGTACAGTTGGTAACCCTCATGCTGGGGGTGTTGCTTGTTGAAGTCCTTTTTCAGTTTGCTTTTATATTCTATGCCAACTGGCTGGGACAGAACGTAATTAAGGACATCCGTGTTAAGCTCTTCAATTTAATGTTGAGTTTTAAGATGAAGTATTACGACAAGAGTGCTGTGGGAAGGCTCACCACAAGAGCGGTAAACGATATAGAAACCATCTCCAGTATTTTTAGCCAGGGGCTTTTTATGATAGTGAGCGATTTGTTGAAGATGCTCGTGGTTGCTGGCTTCATGATTTACAAGAGCTGGGAGTTGGCCCTTATCGTATTTTCCATTTTGCCTTTTATCGTATATGCAACACGGGTATTTCAACGCGCCATGAAAAGTGCTTTCGAAGAAGTCCGCACGCAGGTGGCCAACCTCAATTCGTTTGTGCAGGAACGCATTACGGGAATGAAGATCGTACAGGTCTTTGCCCGTGAGTCTAAAGAGTACGATGAATTTAGGGAAATCAATAAAAAGCACAGAAAGGCTTGGATTAAAACCGTTTGGTACAACTCTATTTTCTTCCCCATTGCTGAAATGGCAGGCTCTATTGCTATTGGGCTTTTGGTATGGTATGGAGGATTGCATACCATCTCCGAACAGTTTGCAGGTTCTGGGGATATTACCTTGGGGCTTATTACCATTTTTATTACGCTTACCCAAATGCTGTTCCGTCCTTTGCGACAAATCGCTGATAAGTTTAATACCCTGCAAATGGGGATGGTGGCAGCCAATAGGGTGTTTGCTATTTTAGATACTGAATCGCATATTTCAGATAAAGGGCTAATCGAGCTCAACCAAGTAAGTGGTAACATCGATTTCAAGAATGTTCATTTTGGGTATAATGAAGAGGAAGAAGTGATCAAGGGTATTTCCTTCTCGGTAGTTCCAGGAGAAACCATTGCTTTGGTAGGAGCAACAGGAGCTGGAAAATCCACCATCATCAATCTGTTATCCCGCTTTTATGAAATAAACGATGGGGAAATCTGTATCGATGGTATTTCTATAAAGGATTATACGCTTAAATCGCTCAGGGAACATATTGCTGTCGTATTGCAGGATGTATTCCTCTTTGCCGATACCATTTTCAACAACATCACCTTACGGGATCCTTCCATTACAGAAGATGAGGTGATTGCTGCTGCCAAAGAAATCGGGGTGCATGATTTTATTTCCTCCCTCCCCGAAGGGTATCACTACAATGTAAAAGAACGTGGAAGCATGCTTTCTTCGGGACAACGGCAACTCATTGCCTTTTTACGCGCCTATGTAAGTAAGCCCAGTATATTGGTGTTGGATGAGGCTACGTCTTCTGTAGATACTTATTCCGAAGAATTGATCCAGAATGCAACCGATAAGATCACCCAAGGGCGTACCTCTATTGTTATTGCCCATAGATTGGCGACGATAAAGAAAGCCGATCAGATTTTGGTGATGGACGCTGGAAAGATCGTGGAAAAAGGAACCCACAAAGAACTGCTTAAAAACGAAAACGGTTTCTACAAAAACCTTTACGAAGTCCAGTTTATGGTTGAGGAGGCTATCTAAGGCAAGTTTCTTGATCAACTAATTTCCCGTTTGTTTTTTGAATCGACCATTTATTACATAAAACTAGCACATATTACCCTAGTATATTTTGTTTGAATTTTAATCTATATACTTGTAGCTCTCCCCTAAAATGATTGTTATGTCTTTGGATATTCCGAAGACACATTTCATATAGTCGTTTGTTTACTTAACTAAAAATGCATGCGCATGAAAACCTTTTTTAGAAAGAGTAGGTATATAGTATTACTTGCTCTTAGCCTTACTCTATTTTTGAGTTGTCAGGATGATGACAATGGAAGCATTGAATTTCAAGCAAATCATTCACACTTAACAACTACCAAGGTAAATCTCTATGATTTTCCAGAAGTTATCGATCATCTTTCAACAAAATTGTCACAAGATTTTCAAATTGAAGTAGACCATTCCTCGTACCATACAGCATCGAGGATGGGTAGTAACATTACGGTTCTTACGGTTGATCCCACAAACGCGAGCCAAAGTACTGATGAAAACGAAAAATCAAACTTTTCTGCATTGGCTGAGGTAGAAATGATGGATCAAGGTGGAGAGTTTAAGTTCGCAACTTATAACGTGGTGGTTTCTGAGTACGGCAAAGAATATTATACCTTCATCGTTGAATATGAATACGACAAGGACTGGGTGGCCTCTCAAACCGTAGGGGATTACGACTATACGACCTTTACGGGTTTTGTAAGGTACTACAATGTATACGGTCTGTTCGTTCGAGAGTTAACTTACACCAATGGTGCTGTTACAGCAGGGTTTGGAATTGACCCTTGTACTGGGCAGGACGATGGTGACGATCTTCCAGGGGGAGGCGGTGATGGCCCAACGGTAGTAATTACCTGTGGTTGTGATCCTGGACATAACGGAGGTAATTCCAACCCTGTATGTAGCTGTACGCTTCCAGACATTATTACCATATATAACTTTGGTCCACCTGACGGAGATGTATCGAAAGATGGATTGCGTTCTGCTGATCCGTGTGGCCCAGGTCCAGGTGGTGGAGGTGATGGTGATGGCGGAGGCGGAGGTGATATTCTGGATTTACCCGACGAGTGTTTCTTGCCAAATGGAGACCCTATAGACTGTGAAAATCCTAACATCCCATTGACTCCAGAGGAACTTCAAGAAAACTATTTCTCACTTCTTACGGCTCTTGCTTCCTTCATTGGTGATACTTTTTGGACTGATTACGTAGATGAAATGGTGTGGCTAGGGGATAACAAGCAAGATGCGACCGATCTTCTTTACCACCTCATGAATGATGATTACAGTGATAACGCCTACATATTTGCATTTGGAGCTATTGAATTACTCATGCAAGGTCAGATTGAGACGATTAATGAAATTCCCGTTATAGTTGCACCACAATTTCCTATCAATGACATTGTAGAATTTTTGGAGTGTTTTGATTCGTCTCAGCCTGCAACAGTAACCATCTACGCAGATCAACCTGTACCCAATGCTTTTGATGCATATACCATCGTGAATGGTTCTGCAGTGGTAGGACATTCGTTTTTGTCTATTGATCAAAACGGTAACAACAGTGTTCTCGGTTATTATCCTGTAGGTGAGCCAAATCCACTACTCCCTAACGACCCTGCTATTCTTGGACAGGATGACCACCGTGATTTTGATACTAGTATAACTGTTGAAATCTCAGGAGCAGTACTACAACAAGTTTTGGACTATATTATAAATTTTGAGCCCTTATACAACTTGAATGATTATAATTGTACCGACTTTACCATAGAAATCGCCAACATCATGGGGCTTGGGTTCCCCGAATGCAATGGGTCATGGTTGGTAGGCTCTGGATCAAACCCGGGCGCTATGGGTCAATTTATTAGAACGATTACTCCAAGTGATACAGTTTCTGTAAATACAACAGGGGGTAATCCATCACCAACTGATAAAAATTGTTAATTATGAGACGAATACTAGTCATTGCATCAATATTATTACTAAGCATTTCTTGTAAATCTAATGGGCAAGCCGATATGCAACTGGTAAACAGTTTTGTAGAAAAGGTGATTCGTGACAGTCCAAAAGCTGATGCGAAGGTACTAGAACAGTACTTAACAATTAAAAATGAAAATAAAGAAATGCTTGTACAGTATATTCAAGCATATATTTCTGAATTTCATAAAATGATAGACAATGCTTCTTATGAAGTCATCGATCATGTAGAGAAGCAAAGAAGAACCGAGATTGAACAAGAAGTTCTTTACAAAGGTGATGGCTCACTTTTTTATCTTATCAGTAATAATCGTGTAGAAATATTTTTCATTGTTGAAGAAGGAAAAATTGTTTCCTTCTTTGGACAAGTACAGAAGGAACAAGATTCAACGGTTAATCCTTTCTTTATTTCTCGGTAACTGATAAGAAGGTGGGAAGATCGTCTTATCTTTTCAGAATAGATAAATTAATGGCCCTATTCCTGCTTGGGATCAATTAGGTTCTACAGAGCAAAATGGGATTGATGGCGTTATAAATACATGCGTTCAAAATAATTCAAATGAAAATTGTGGTTAGTAATGAAACTAATGCTGTTTTTCCTGAGCCTAATTTGTTTGGTGTCCTGTAAAACTCAATCATCTTACAAGGTTGCATATGTCTTTTTTGATAACGACAATAAAGAGGTCATGGATGTTAAAAAAGAAAGGGGGCAACCTTCCCCTAAAAAGTATATTAAATATGGTGATAAGAAGAGCTTTTTTTCAATTCTTGGGGAACCATTTGAGTGTGACAGTTGTCAAGAAGAAATTATCGTAAGTACAGAGTTTGAAGAAATAGAGTTTTCTGATATTCCTACTATGAAAGAGGTTTGGCGGAATAGTGAGCTGTGGTCATCATTAAATGTCTATGATACCATTTATCTGATAGAAAAACTGTCAGATGTTAGTTATAAGAAGTATATTGTTGAATGGAGGAGCAGGTAAAGGCGT
>JANQKN010000073.1 GCA_028281065.1 Flavobacteriaceae bacterium
TAAACTAGGAGAATTTTCACCTACAAGATCATTCCGTGGTCACGCTGGTGCAAAAAACAAAGGAAAAAAATAATAGGCCATGGGAGTTCGTAAAAAAGAAAGAGCAATGCAAATCAAGGAGGCGAAAAAGACACAGTATTTCGCTAAGTTGAACAATTGCCCAACTTCACCTAGGAAAATGCGCTTGGTAGCGGATTTGGTAAGAGGTGAAAAAGTAGATAAAGCGCTTAATATTTTAAGATTCAGCCAAAAGGAAGCTTCACGTCGTTTGGAGAAGTTGTTGCTTTCTGCTATTGCCAACTGGCAAGCTAAGAATGAGGATGCTTCTATAGAAGATGCTGATCTTTTTATTAAAGAGATCCGTGTGGACGGAGGTACTATGTTGAAGAGACTTCGTACTGCTCCACAAGGACGTGCTCATAGAATTAGAAAACGTTCCAACCACGTAACCTTGGTGCTTGGAGCAAACGATAACACACAAAGCTAGATTTAAATGGGACAGAAGACAAATCCAATCGGAAACCGCTTAGGTATCATTAGAGGATGGGAATCCAACTGGTACGGAGGTAACGACTACGGCGATAAATTGGCCGAGGACGATAAGATTAGAAAATATGTTCACGCTCGTTTAAGCAAAGCCAGTGTGTCTAGGGTAATCATAGAAAGAACCCTTAAGCTTGTAACCGTTACTATCACTACGGCCCGTCCCGGTATCATTATCGGAAAAGGAGGTCAAGAGGTAGACAAGCTAAAAGAGGAGCTTAAAAAGATTACTGGTAAGGAAGTACAGATCAACATCCACGAGATCAAGAGACCAGAGCTTGATGCGTATTTGGTTGCTGCAAGTGTTGCCCGACAAATTGAAAACCGTATTTCATACCGTCGTGCGATTAAAATGGCTATTGCTGCAGCAATGCGTATGAACGCAGAAGGGATCAAAATTCAGATTTCTGGACGTCTTAACGGTGCTGAAATGGCACGTAGCGAGGCGTACAAAGATGGTCGTATTCCTTTATCGACTTTTAGAGCCGACATAGACTATGCTTTAGTAGAAGCTCACACTACCTATGGTAGATTGGGTGTAAAAGTATGGATCATGAAAGGCGAAGTATATGGAAAGAGAGAGCTTTCTCCGCTAGTTGGTTTGTCCAAGAAAGGTGGAAAAGGTGGTTCTGGTCGAGGTGGTAACAACAAATCACGTCGTAACAGAAAGTAATTTTTTAAAGAGAAAAGAAAATGTTACAACCTAAAAGAACGAAATTCCGTAAGCAGCAAAAAGGACGTATGAAGGGAAATGCTGGTCGTGGTAATCAGTTGTCATACGGTACTTTTGGTATTAAGTCTCTAGAATCGAATTTCTTGACAGCGCGTCAAATAGAAGCAGCACGTATTGCAGCTACCCGTTATATGAAAAGGGAAGGATCTCTATGGATCATGATTTTCCCAGACAAACCAATTACCAAGAAACCTCTTGAGGTACGTATGGGTAAAGGTAAGGGTGCCGTAGAATACTGGGCTGCTGTTGTTAAGCCTGGAAGGGTTCTGTTTGAAGTATCTGGGGTTCCATTGGAAGTGGCTAAAGAAGCCCTTCGATTGGCAGCTCAGAAGCTTCCTGTTAAAACGAAGTTTTTAATTTCAAGAGACTATCAAGCTTAATTTTTAGAATTGTCATTATGAAACAATCAGAAATAATAGAGGCATCAACAGCGGAGCTACAAGAGCGTTTGGCCGAATTAAAGAAGGCTTCAACAGATCTAAAAATAGCACACGCTATATCACCGTTGGAAAATCCAATTCAGTTAAGAGGGCACAGAAGAGCCATTGCTAGAATTGCGACAGAACTAACTAAAAGAGAGGTGCAATAATTGTACGAAGCTGAAAGATGGAAAAAAGAAACTTAAGAAAAGAGCGTATTGGTGTAGTAACTTCTAACAAAATGGAAAAATCCATTGTTGTTTCCGAGGTTAAAAAAGTAAAGCACCCTATGTATGGAAAGTTCGTATTGAAAACGAAAAAATACGTAGCACACGACGAGAAAAACGACTGCAACGAAGGGGATACCGTAAAGATCATGGAAACACGACCTATGAGTAAAACCAAGTGTTGGAGATTAGTAGAAATAATTGAAAGAGCGAAGTAATCATGGTACAACAAGAATCAAGACTAAAAGTAGCAGATAACACCGGAGCTAAGGAAGTACTTACCATCCGTGTGTTAGGAGGTACAAAAAAGCGTTACGCTTCTATTGGTGACAAAATTGTTGTTACTGTAAAAGAAGCAACTCCTAACGGAAACATCAAAAAAGGTACAGTGTCTACTGCGGTAGTTGTTCGTACCGTGAAAGAAGTTAGAAGACCCGACGGTTCTTACATTCGTTTCGATGACAACGCCTGTGTACTTCTAAACCCACAAGGGGAAATGAGAGGAACACGTGTGTTCGGACCCGTAGCGAGAGAGCTTCGTGACAAACAATTCATGAAAATAGTATCATTGGCACCCGAGGTGCTTTAATGCGAAAGTAAGATGGCAAAGCTTAAGATAAAATCAGGGGACAACGTAATCGTTATTGCTGGGGACCACAAAGGATCCGAAGGTAAAGTATTGCGTGTTTTCCGTGAAAAGAACAAAGCAATTGTAGAAGGAGTAAACCTTGTAAAGAAACACGAGAAGCCAAGTGCGGCCAACCCTCAAGGTGGAATTACAGAAAAAGAAGCTCCTATTCATATTTCGAACCTGTCGTTGATCGATCCTAAATCTGGAGAGGCTACACGTGTAGGGTACAAAATGGAAGATGGTAAAAAAGTACGATTTTCTAAAAAATCGCAACAAGCAATATAGTTATGGGATATACACCAAGACTTAAGGAAGAATACAAGAGCAAGGTAATCACTGCTCTTATGGATGAGTTCGGTTACAAGAACATTATGCAGGTACCAAAACTTAAGAGCATCGTTGTGTCTCGTGGGGTTGGTAATGCAGTAGCCGACAAAAAACTGATTGAGTATTCTGTAGACGAGTTGACCAACATTACCGGTCAGAAAGCAGTTCCAACCATTTCTAAAAAGGATGTGGCTTCTTTCAAACTTCGTAAAGGAATGCCTATTGGTGCTAAAGTAACACTACGTGGAGAGCGCATGTATGAGTTCTTGGATCGTTTGATCACAAGTGCATTGCCACGCGTACGTGACTTTGGAGGAATTAAAGCTACTGGATTCGATGGTAGAGGGAACTACTCTTTGGGGGTTACCGAGCAAATCATCTTCCCAGAGATCGATATCGATAAAGTAAAGAAAATCGAAGGTATGAACATCACCTTTGTTACTTCTGCTGAAACCGATAAAGAAGCAAAATCATTATTGTCTGAACTAGGATTACCTTTTAAAAAGAACTAAGATGGCTAAAGAATCAATGAAAGCCCGTGAGGTGAAAAGAGCTAAAACGGTAGCAAAATATGCCGAAAAGCGCAAAGCTTTAAAAGAAGCTGGCGACTACGAAGCATTGCAAAAACTACCTAAAAATGCATCTCCTATCCGTATGCACAACCGTTGCAAACTAACGGGTAGACCTAAAGGGTACATGAGACAATTTGGTATTTCACGGGTACCTTTCCGTGAAATGGCTAACAAAGGTTTAATTCCTGGAGTTAGAAAGGCAAGCTGGTAATAATAAATTATGAACAGGTAAAAGGTTTGGCATTGGTCGAAAACCATTACCGTAA
>JANQKN010000091.1 GCA_028281065.1 Flavobacteriaceae bacterium
GCATGGATGCCTCCGATAAAATTTTGATTATGGATTTTGACAAAAAAGTTTTAAATAAGTTGCATGATCCTTTTATTAGGCTTGGCTTAATACTAACAGAGCATTCTCCTGACTTTGTGAAATATCAAATACGAGATTTAGCAGTTGTCTTAAGTTATAATGCAAGAGAAGTGAGTAATTATTTATGGATAAGTTCTAAGAGTTCAATTGATATTGGAATAAATGATAGTATTCTTAAAGATTTCTTTCATAGTGATTTGAAAATTAGTAATCTCCCAATAGATAATTTTATTGACAATGTTTTACTATTTTTTAATGAATATGGCAAAGAATTAATAAATGCTGAAAATAATCTTCTCTATCATCTGGAAGAACACTTGAAAAAGAAAAGTGCAAAATACACCCAAGAACTCATTGATAGTCAAAACCTAAATGCTGCCGATAGGGCTTGGAAAAATAAAGACTATGCAAATGTCATTAAATACTTAGGCAAGATAGAACCCGACAGCTTATCCAGAACTTACAAGAAGAAGTTAGAAATGGCTAAGAAGCGATTGAATGATTAAAGCAATGATAAAAATCAAGGCTAAACTGAAACTATACAAGGGTAAAGGGAAAAGAAAAACCCCTTTTTTATCGGGATACCGGCCCTTGTTTGGGTTTAGTACGGAAACCAAAACATCTGGACAAATCAATCTGTTAAACCAAAAGGAAATTAAACCTGGAGAAGATGAAATCGTAGAGATTGTATTTTTAAACAGGGAATATTTAGGCTATAATTTTGGAGTAGGTAAAACTGCTAGGTTTTTTGAAGGGGAAGAGCCTTTGGGAGAAGTTGAAATAATAGAGTTATTGTAAGGGCAATAGCTATATGTTCCCTATCACTATCGCCCGACAGAGTCGAGTGCGTCCACAGGAGTGGGCATGATTCTAAAATGAAACGAAAACTGTACCTTTATAGAACCACGACCCCCAACCGAGGGTTGTGGTTTTTTGTTTAAGGGGTCACCCGTCTCTACCTTCACTAAAGTTTCAGTAGACAAATGGAGACGGGCGCCAGCGGGGTTGTTTTGTTTGGAAACAAAAGAAAATACTGTAAGTGGCCCTATTTTCTGTACCAGAGGTTACCCCTACTTTTTCAAATATATTGATTCTTTTTTGCTGTCCATTTCGGTATCTTTGTTGATATGGCTATTGGTAAACAATGGTCCGCTAACTCAATCAACGTAATTATGAAAAGAAAACTATTCTTTGTACTGGCATTTGCCCTATTGGTGGTAAGTTGTCAAGTTACCGAAACCCTTACCCTTAATGAAGATGGGAGCGGAAGGATTTCCATTTCCATGGATCTTTCCGAAATGATGGCATTTTCGGGTGAATTCAGTGATTCCGTAAAAACAGAAAAAGTAGACACCATCATGAGGTTTAAGGATATGTTGGCCGAGAAGAAAGACAGTATCGCTCAATTACCCAAGGCAGAGCAGGAACGGCTCAAGAAGTTGGAAAATTTCAACTTCAGAACCATGATGGATTCCGAAACCAAGCAGATGTTCTTTGATGTTTACACAGACTTTAAAGACGTAAGTGAAGCCAATGAATTGATGAATGCTTTTGAATCGAGTAGTGATTTTATGCCCAGTTTGGGACCCGATACCAGCGTGAATAAAGACCCGGAATCTGGCGGAATGCTGGCAGTTAATTTTTCTTTCAAAAACGGAAAGTTTGTACGGGACGCTTTTATTGTGAATAAAGAAAAGCATAAGGTGCAGATGGACAGTATAAAACAAGCAGAGGCATTTATGAGTGGGATGAAGTACAAGCTCAAGTATACGTTCCCTAGGCGTATAAAGTCTATTTCAGTAGAAGATGCCCGTTTCTCTTTGGATGGAAAAACCGTTGAGTTCGAGAAATCCTTTTTGGAATATTTTAAAGACCCCGACGTTCTTGATTTTGAAGTAGAACTAGAAAAATAAAAAAGAACCGCTATGAAAAAATACCTATTTATGCTCGTGATTGCTGGGCTGTTTTCTTGCAATAGTTCCAAGAAAACAACCGATGGGACCGACGAAACCAGCCCCCCTACAATAACCGTCAACGAAGGTTCGTGTCCCGAAAAGGGGGACTGTTCCTTTCAAATAAAACACGGCACGTCGTTTACTGTTGCCACAGATGGTACGGGAGCCATGTACCCCAAATACAATGAGGGTAATGGTGTTGCAGAATTCCGTTACGAAGAAAAAGGTCCAGAAGGAACGGCCGATGGCGATTATACCGAGGTCATTCAATTTAATATTCCATCGGGTATAGGCGATGGAAAATCCTATAGCAATGAAGCCTTGCAGGATGTAAACCTATTGTATTACAAACAGTGTTTCTGTAAGGGGCAAGCAGGATATTACAAAGTAACGAAAGGCGCCTTAAAAGTATTCCACAATAAGGCAGGAGAATTGAATTTCGATTTGCAATTCACCCTCGATGGCGTAAATCAATCCATACACCGAATCGTAAGACAATAAAAAAAGGGATCGAATTTCGATCCCTTTTTTTATGCAGATAAGCAATTGGTTACTGCATAATTACTTTTTTGGTGGCACTTACGCCTCCATTGGAAATCCTTACAAAGTACATTCCAGATGGGAAGCCTTCGTAACTAAGAGCTTGGTTGAAAACAGCTCCCGATTGCGAAGTGAATGAGCGTGTAGCTACCTTTCTTCCTCGAATATCGAACAGGTCGATAGAAACCTTTTCACCTACCGACACAAACGAAACCGATAGGTTTCCTTGGGTCGGGTTAGGCCAAACAGCAAGGTTTTCCAAAGAGAACTCTTCGGTAGATGCAACACCGGAAACAATGAAATCTGTGGTATTCACATTATAGAATAAATTCTCACTGGCAGCGACCATAATACGGGCTTCGTTGGTGTTAGGGACATTGGGTACCGTAAGTGTGTAGCTACCATTGTTGGGTACGTCTTCTGCAAGAATATGATCAAAATTCACCCCTCCGTCTACAGACAATAAGATATCCATGGCAGCAGCGTCTATGGGTGTAGCATCGGTACCTGCAACATCCCACGTAACGGTTTGTGTACTTCCTATGGCCCAGTCTTCTGCAGTGGTTTGCGATGTAACAACAAAAGGTCCTGTTCCATCTATGGTGGTAACCCCGGTTACTGCACTGGCACTGGCACCTCCATTCAACACATTGTCACGAACGGTCAAGCGGAAGCTCATGCTTCTTTGTACCGAAGGAACTACTTCCCAGGTCGAACTAATCGATCCAGCGATTACGGTTTCTAATTTGGGCATGTAACGATCAGGCGATTCGGTAGGGTCCAAGGACCTAAACAAAGGTCCTACTGTTGAGGTAGATACTGGAGGCATAGGGGCAGGAGTTGCATTTACCTGTTCCCAACAATAGGTCAACACGTTTCCAGCGTCGGGATCGGTAGCTTCTCCCCTTAACACAAAAGGTGTAGACAAAGGAATAAAATAACCCCCTTCACTGGTAATTACAGGAGGTTCGTTGTTGGTGTCCGTTTGCTCAGCACAAGTGGAATTTCCTGTAGAAATATTGTTCCACATTTCAATAACGCTCACTCCATTAAAATAATCATCACTATTGTTTTGCACATTAGGCGCACAGATTCCTGCGTATCCCATAATCGTAGAAGCACTTCCAGGCTCTATGGATACGGAAGACCTTTGGCAATTGTTGTTCTGCGGATGGTTTCCTCCATATTGGTGTCCCATTTCATGAGCTACATAGTCAATATCATAAAAATCGCCAATAGGGGTTCCTATACCTGTTACCCCTTGGGCTTTGGATCCTGTAACACAAGGAGAGTTCAATTGAGCAACCCCACCTCCTTGGGTACTAAAGACATGCCCTATATCGTAATTGGCATTTCCAATAACGGCATCGCACTTGGCTTGGTTTTCCCCTAAAAGAGCAAACGGATCGTTGTTGGTATAGCCATCGGTGGCAGGATCTAGGAAAATGATATCCGTATTGTTGGGTACCAATTCCATAGTTAAGGCTACGTCCCTTTCAAAAACACCATTTACACGGGTCATGGACACATTCATGGCCGAAAGTACTGCAGCCTTTTTAACCGAATCCGGCTCACTAGGATCTACCCCTTGGTTGTTTAAGTGGAATATGGCATATTCCCCTGTACAAGCAAGTGCCAAACGGAAGGTTCTCAGTTTTCCATCATTAGCATTGCGGAGGTTGTTGCTTTCTCCTTCCACATAATTGGAAACAGTGTTTTCTACATGGCATTCAAAAGAATTTGGGTTGGCAGGAATAGCGTCTTTCGAATAGTGGATATAGAACTTTTTGTCTTTGGTGTAAGGGTCTATATAAATGGTTTTGTGCTTTGGGGAGCTCACCATTACATGCACACCATAGGGGGAAACACTAAATCGGGCAATGGAAGAAGGATCTTCCACGCCTTGTGCAACATAGGATTTAATGTTAGGGTATTGCGCCTTGAGTTCATCACTCAATACAGAAGCTTCCAACACTCGGTAAGTAATCATTTTTCCATCCTGGGAAGGAATGGATAGTAGGGTGTTGGAGGTGATTCGACTTTTGCGGGTAGGAGCCGTTTGCAATAGTTGACCGAATGCCTGCTGATCCAACTCAAACAATTGATATTGCGAAGGCATGGATTTTCTAAATTCCTTTTTCAGGGTATGGGTTCGGGTGTCTTGAACGGGAGTCCAAAAAGTATTGGTTTGGGCCAAGATGGCTTGCGATAGCATCATTGTCATACATAGCAAAGTCCACCTTATACATCTTCTTTTCATAGCATTTGTTTTTTATAAGGTTATATGATGAGGTATCAAAGATACCAAATAAACGCTCTAGGTACTTAATTATGAGGTTTTGGTTAGATTTTTATACCATCAATTTTTTATGGAGTATTTTTGTATTTCCATTTCAAAATAGCTGCATTCTTGAACAAAGACATATATATACAGGATTTAGGTCGTAAGGACTATAAGGAGACGTGGGATTACCAAGAAGAACTGTTTAAGGAAATTTTGGATATCAAAATTAAGAACCGAAGGGAAGGAACGGAAATCGCCACTCCTAATCATTTTCTCTTCGTGGAACATCCTCATGTTTTTACCTTGGGGAAAAGCGGGGATTTTGAAAACCTGCTAGTTTCCGAAGAAAAGCTTAAAGAAATAAACGCCAGCTTTTATAAAATAAATAGAGGAGGCGATATTACCTACCACGGCCCTGGACAAATTGTAGGCTATCCAATTCTGGATTTGGAAAACTTCTTCACAGACATTCACAAATACCTTAGACTTTTGGAAGAGATGATCATCCTAACCCTTGCCGAATATGGTATTAAAGGGGAACGTTCTGAAGGGGAAACCGGGGTTTGGCTGGATGTAGGAACTCCTTTTGCCCGAAAGATATGTGCTATGGGTGTGCGCGCCAGCCGTTGGGTGACCATGCATGGCTTTGCTTTTAATATTAATGCCGATTTAGGATACTTCGATTATATGATTCCCTGTGGTATTAAAGACAAAGCAGTGACTTCCCTTAATGTGGAATTGGGTAAAAAAGAAGTTTCTATGGAAGAGGTGAAGGAAAAATTAATAAAACACTTTTCCCTTCTTTTTGAAGCACAAATGCAAGAGAAAAGTGTCTTAGGTTCTTAGGAGTATTGCTTATTCTGTCTTGTGTTCCCCTCCGGAAACCATCCACTGTATCCCAAACTTATCGATGAGCATTCCAAACTTTCCACCCCAGAAAGCATCGTCATAGGGCATGATAACCTGCCCGCCTTCAGAAAGTTGATCGTATATGGAAGAAGCTTCATTTTCGTCCGCAATACCAACACTTAAACTGTAATTGCTTCCAACAGTAAGTTTTTCGGGTTCTATGGTGTCCGAAGCCATTAGGGTGCAGCCTCTTGTAATTAAGGTGCAATGCATGATAAGGTTTTTGTGTTCTTCGGGAACCTCAAAAGCATCTGGTGGTGCCTCGCCAAAGCGCATTAGGGTTTGGAATTCCCCACCCAAAACGCCTTTATAGAAATTCATGGCTTCTTCACAATTGCCAGCAAAGGTTAAATAAGATTCTAGTTTCATGATAAAATGTATTTTAAAGGTTGTTTCATTTTGACATAGTAAGGTACTAAAAAAAGTAGCCTAAAGTGAGCTTAATAAAGGTATCTTGTCGGAAAGCATAGAACAATTCGGTTTGATCAAAATCGGATAAGGCCCTTACTTCGAGATTTGCCTTCCAATTATTAAAAAACCTTCTTTCAGCTTCTATGCTGTATAATTTCCCAGAGTTCTCCAAATCTACAATTCCTCCCAAAAGAATAGATGTGTCCTCATTGTCGTTAAGTGCGATCCGACTTCCGAAGAATAGATCGTTCTGAAATCCCGTTGTGGTCCTATTGCCACGATCGTCATACAGATATTCAGTTAAGACACCTATGTCCAATCCTTTTCCGTTCACATTTCCAAAGGTGTACTCAAAACCAGCATCGAAAGCGATAAATGTATCGGATGTGGTTTCCCTGCGGGTTGCTTCCAATTTAAGCAACCACGAATTGATGGTTGCTTGCCCGTCGATTCCAGTTTGGTGCATCACTTCATAGAATTGCCTCAACTTTCCTACATTATCGATCGTAAACAACGGCTCCCGATTGTTTCCCCAAAAGTGGGATACTCCAACATCGAAAACCCCAAAGGAATGCGACCAACGTACGGCCCAATCCAGACGGTATTCTTCGGCTCCACTTTCATAAATGATATCATTGTCTTCAATAACTAAGGGGAATCGAAATCTGCCTTCTTCATCGGGGAACGTTCGCTGCCTATGGTAGGGCATGGCGAAAAGATCGAAATTCCCAAAATTGGCCAGATAGGTAAAATGAACCATGGGCTGCCCCAATTTTTTCTCACCATCGAAACTTTCTACAAAATCCGTTTGGTTAATTACATTGACCAAATGAATGGATTCGGTGGTTCCCCAATATATTTCCTTCAGCCCTATGCTGAGTTCCCAATTGTTTTGCAAGAGTTGGTAATACAACTCGCGAATGTCCCAATGGGTTCGGTTTTCGTCATGGGTGTTCAGTCGTCCAAAGAGGTTTCCAACCAATCGCTCGTTCCCATCGTTCCAATCCATAGAGAATTCGGGTTCAAAGGCTATGGATGCAAAATATCGCTGCTGATTGGTATAAAGCCCTTCTTCTATGTAATAGGTGTGATCTGTAGAGAGTTCGGCAGAGAAATCGTAGAATACGTTTTGCTCTTCTGTATCCTCTTGTCCCAAGGCAATGGTGTGCAGTAGAACGGTAATAAAAAATATGGGATATTTTCTATAACTCATAAAAATGAAAATCAATTTTCATAAAAAACAAAATGCTGTTCCAAGAACAGAGAACCTTATAAGAGGAAAAGAAGTAGCCTTAACATAAGGGAGCTCTTAGAACAGCTTTGTTGCTTATCTGGCATTTTTTAGCCTAGCCTGATTGAAATCGGTGTCGGTTAGACCTGCATCGAATGTATAATTGGTAAATTCGATAGTGGTTTTCTTGCTCGATTGATGGTTGGTCATTTCCAATATCCCGGGATAATAGTATTTCTCCTTGAAGAGTCCATATTTTTTATAAAGCAGGGTTTTGAATTTTGAGCCTTTTCGATCATAAAACACGATCTTTTCAATTCGATAATTCTTGGAAGGGTTGTACCAAACGTGCATATACTTGTATCCCGATTTCGGGTCTACAGGGTCGCGAAGCACTACCTCACAGGAATTCCCATTGAATTCGTCACTCTTCACATAATCGTAGGTATACTTTTCGATCTCCTGAGAAGAAAGATCCTCATAAGCAAACTCACTTCCAACAAAGGGGCCGGATTTGTTATTGGATGCAATTCGTTTTACCCTTTTAATGGAAGGAAGGTATAGCCATTGGTCGTCTGGGCCTTCTTTGTGGGTAAAGGTGAGAACGGCTGTTCCCTTCACATCGTTGGGAGTTTGAAAGATGATCATGGACTTATCTCCATCTTCAAGCTGTTCTAGATTCTTACCTTTCAATTTGCGCTGACTTTCCTGCCCATGCTGGTTGGTCAAGGTCATTACAGAAGTACTGGTGTAATTTTCCCAGCCTGTATATGCTTCATCGTATGCTTCGACTATTTGTTCTCCTTTGTTTTGTGCAAAGGAAATGGTTATTGCGCCTATAATTAAGCATATTGTTGGAATCGCTTTCATAATCGTATTCATTTTTAGTTTTGTTTTTTAATTCTTTGTTTGTCTATGGCAATTAAAAGTGGAGGAAGGAACAAGAGGTCCACGATAAGGGCAATGATAATGGTTAATGCTGTTAATTTTGCCATTCCCGATATCATATGAAAAGAGGATTGTCCCAAAATAAAAAAACCACAGGATAATACAATGGTCGTTATAATTACAGCTCTTCCTACAGTTTTAAAGGAATAACGAACGGCTTCTTCGGGTGTAGCATTGTTTTCTCTTTTTGCCCTAAGATACTTGGATAGGATATGAACTGTATCATCCACGACGATACCTATGGAAACACTGAACACAATAGCCAATCCGCTTGTAATAAATCCACTTAGGAAATACCAAACACCAAAAGCCATTATGATTGGGATCATGTTCGGAATAACACTTAGGAGGCCTATCTTAAAGTTACGTAATGCTATAATAAGCACAATGGAAATAAGCAGTATAGCCCAAAAACCTCCCTTTGCCATGCTATATATTTGCCGTTGAGTTAGATGGGCAAACATGATCGCCGTACTAATACCCAGATTGGATTCGCCTTTAATGTTATGGTCATCGAGCCATTGGGCACCACGGTCACTAAGGTCTATGAGTTCCTTGGCTGTAATGTTCTTCACGGTGGCAACAAAACGAGTTTCGGATTTGTCCACATTTACTTGATTGTTGAGATCCAGTCCGAAAGGAAGGGACATTTCGTACAACAACAAGTATTGGGCAGCTTCATTCCGTTCTTTGGGAAGATTATAGTAAGCAGGATTGTCACCGTGCATGGATTTGTTTACCTTTCGGGCCACATCGGTATAGGTGTTTATGTGTACAACCCCCTTTTGCTGCTCATACCAATCTTCAAATTCGGCTAGGGTATTCAAATAATCGGGATTGCTTATTCCTCCTTCTTCATTGGAGCTTACCGAGTATTCAATGGTATAGATACCCGTGATGTTTTCGCTCATAAGATCGGTGTCTGCCCTGAACTTTATGCTTTTATCGAAGTAGTCCACAAACTGCTCGTTCAATTCATTTTGAGAGGCAAAATAAACAAAGGCCAAAAGTACAGCTGTGGATCCCCACAGGAGTTTTTTGTGGTTCCCAATCACAAAATCCGCAAGCTTGTTGATGAACACTTGTTTAGCCCTTTTTCCTTCCCGTTTTTTGATTCTGACAGGAAGAATCGCTAACAATGCAGGTAAAACAGTTATAGAAAAGAAAAATGCCATGGCTACTCCAACTGCTGAAATATTACCAAGGTCTCTAAACGGAGGTGAATCACTAAAGTTAAGGGTTAGGAAACCTACAACTGTGGTAGCACTGGTAATGAAGACAGGCATAAAATTGATCCTTAAACTTTCTACTATAGCTTCCCTTTTTGCCATTCCCTTGTGCATACTCTGAATAAAGGAAATAAGGATGTGGATACTGTCCGCAACAGCAAGGGTAAGGATCATAATAGGTGCGTTGGGCATCGATACAGCTGTGAACTTAATACCCATCCAACCTGCAAATCCTACTGCAGATAATATCGATAAGAGCAGTACCATTAAAGTGGCGAATGTCCCCGAAATTGTCCTTGATGCAATAAGAAGTACCACAATGATGATAAGGAACATTATGGGGAATAGGGTTGACAGGTCCTTATTTGCAGCCTCTCCAAAGGCATTGGACAACATTACTACTCCTGATAAATGTGTTTTTACTAAAGGATATTTGGCTTCAATGTGAGCCACTTTACTCCTTACAAATTCGGCTATTTCCTGTTCTGGACTTTGATAGGTAGCTGTTAGGATTTTAAGTGAATCTGAAGGGGTTAGTACTTTTACTCCTTCTTCTGAAAGAGTTATCAAAGAATCGGCAACAGTTTTCCTTTGGGCAAGTATGTTTGCCCATTCTGTTGCAGAAGGGGTTTTCACTACAATATTAACACCGGAATAGGAAGCGTCTTCATTAATCAACCGATGTTTTAATAGTGGTTCTGCTAAAGCCGTTTTTTCTGCTTCTGCGATTTCCATTTCAGATTTGTTGGCTACATCCGAAATGAGATCGTCCACGTACATGTCGTCCTCAATAGCAATGGTATGTTGAAAATTGGTGATGGCATCAACCCTTGACGAATAAGGAGTTTGCCAGGCAGAGTCTACCAATTCCTCAATGGCCATTAAAACTTCCCTATCGAAGATTTTTCCTTTTTCTGGCTCTATTACTACGTAAACATTGTCATCCTTGGTATACTTAGCTTGCAGTGCCAAAAAGGCCTTTAATTGTGGATTTTCATCACTGAAAAAAACCTGGTAGTCATTGTTAAAACCGAAATTTTTACCACCCATGGTTAGGATCATGGCAAATACCAGTGTGCCTAGTAGTGCCAGCCATCGATATTTGATGATCCAATTAGCATAGCGAACCCCAATTGATGGCTTCGAATTATTGACAGAATTACTCATAAAAATACTTTAGTTGTGTTAGTACGTTGTTAATTATGACGTTTTAAGGCAAGGAAAGAGGACAATTTTTATGTATAAAAACTGTCCGTTTATTATAATAAGTCTATTTGGGACTTTGGTTTCTAGATTTCCCAACTGGATCCCACGAAGGATAGGTCTTCCGATTTAGGAGGGCTTACAGGGCCACTTTCTTTGAGTGCTTTTCTAAAAAGGGTAAAAGCTTCCACATCGTTTAATTTACTCAAGGTTTCTTGATCTTTGGCAATGTTGAAGTGCATAAAAGTAACACCATCGGGTAACTTGCAAGTGGAATAGTACATTCCTTCTACAGGGTTTGCCTGCAAATAATCCATTACCGCCTTAACGTTGGCTTCATTCTGCGCTACAAATTCGGGTTTCACTGTGTATTGTACTTTAACTGCTTTCATTTTAGAATAAATTTTAAATTTTGAAATGATAAAACAGGGCGGGTTAAAACCACCCTGTTTCCAATAGGTATATTATTGAAAAAACCAGTTTTCGATTCTTTCCTTTGTATGAAAGGTGTCGGTTATCAATTCTCCATAATCAGCTTGAATCTTTGGAGCATTTTCGGGAGAGAAAAAGGCTTCCTTTACAGCACCAGCTTCTTTATACCGAGGAATGATGTTTTGGGTTCTCCACTGCATGGTAGCCCCAACATCCTCAAACTGATGTTTCCAATTTCGTGTGTCAATCAACAAATAAGGAGTCTGGTTTTCTACGGCAAGATTTGAAAAGTGAACAAGGGTATTCTTGAAATCCTCATCCTTCATATTCGCCGTGGTGTCTTTCCAAATCAAGGCCAACACTTTTCCTGTTTTTTCACATATTTCTATGTTGTACAGTTTTTCGTCCGCTAATACATTCATTTTCTGGGAAATTAAATTTGGTTACATACTGTAGAAGAAATTCTCCTTTACGATTTTTCCTTCCTGTACTTCATACACGCAAACTTCCCTCATTTCCATTCTTCCTCGCTCCTTGAATGTAATATCGTTTTCCATGGTTACAGTAAAATGGTTTCCAGCAATAAGGGGTTCCGGTACGGGAGCACTGTGTACTTCTTCTACGGACGCTGCCCATTGTTGGGTTTTAGCTGCTACTGCTTCCCTGCCTTTAGCTACAGGCATTCCCATTTCAGCAGGTTCGTGACTTTCAATAGCATCTCCATAAAGCTCTTCTTGAGCTTGCATGTATTCTCCTTTTCTACATAATTCTACCAATCGATTGGCTACTTCTTGTGTATTCATAATTGTTTGTATTAATTAATTTCCCCAAAACTATTGCAACTATTTAAATGTTAATGTGGCATTTTATGCCATATAAGGGTGTTTTTTTGACAAACAGGATTTTGTATATTTGTCCCAATTCAGAAACGTTTATATGAAAATTTCTTGTTTAGTTAGCGAAGATTGTATTATGGTGGGGTTAACAGGTGCCCTGGACATGTTTGGTGCTGTAAATAAATTGTTGATGGAAAACGGGGAAGATCCCTTTTTTGAAATTGAATTGGTAAGTATTCAACATAGGAACATTCACACTCCAATAAATATGTCCATTTATTGTCACAGGACAATCCAGGAGATCGATTCTACATGTGACCTGATACTGGTTCCAGCGTTTATGGATCCAGTGGAAGGAACCCGTAAGTCCTATGAATTCATACCTTTTCTAAAGAAACAGCATGCCATGGGAGCTGAATTGGCGAGCATGTGTTCTGGAGCTTTTATGCTGGCAGAAACAGGTTTGTTGAAAGGAAAAGAAGCAACTACACATTGGTACAGTGCCGATTTATTTGCAGAAATGTATCCAGAGGTTCGACTGAATTCTGAAGGGATCCTTACCGATTCTGAAGGAATTTACACAAGTGGTGGTGCAACCTCTTCATTTAATATGATCGTTTATATTATAGAGAAGTTCATGGGTAGGGAAATGGCGTTGATAATCTCTAAGCTTTTTGCATTGGATTACAGTAGAAATTCACAGTCGCATTTTGCCATGTTCAGTACGCAAAAACGCCATAGTGATAAAGAGGTGATAAAGGCTCAAGAGTACATAGAGCAAAACTTTAAACACAAGCTTTCCATAGAAGAAATAGCAGATAGTGTCGCTATTAGCAAACGTAATTTTATAAGACGGTTTAAAAAAGCCACAAACAACACCCCAATACAATACATTCAGAGAGTTAAGATCGAAGCAGCCAAAAAAGCACTTGAGGGGAGTGAAGACCCCATTAATTTGGTCATGTACGATGTGGGCTATAATGATGTGAAAACGTTTAGAAAACTATTTAAGAAGATCACAGGAATTACCCCCAATGAGTACCGTTCAAAATATTCAAAAAGTAAGATAGTAGCTTAAGCGACTATAGAGAGTAAACTGCAATTTCGTTTTCGCCTACGGCAACAGTTACCAGGATATGCCCTTTAACCACTGTAATGTCTGCCGCAGAACTTCCATATACTGGAAAACCATCCAGTATAGCACCCGATTTATCGATAACGTATAATTTCTTTTCCTGGGTTTCGGTTAGCGTGATATAAGTTCCCCGGTTCGAATTCAATATCGTGGGAGCAGTATAAATACCATAAGGAAGTTCTACCAATTTGCCATTAATACGCAATAGATTATCGTCTAGGGTAACCTTGTTGTTTCCCTTTATTTTGAATTGATAGTTGTCGGAAACATCTAGCGTGCGAGAAGTCACTTTGCCGGTTTGTGAAATACTTTCCTTGGTTTTCCCTTTTGTGATGACCACAAAATTATCCCCTTCCTTGGCAATGGGCAGGTCCGAGAAATCGAAGGTCTTGGTGACACGTACCCGTTCTTTCCCAACGCGACTCAGAATATTGAGCTTTCCATTCTCTTCGGCAATAAGGAGATAGTCCTTGGTGCGCATACGGATGTGCTGTGGTGGCAATACAATGTTGGATTGGGTCTTTTTAAAGGTAAAGCCTGTTACGGTCTTTCCTTTGCTATCGTACATATGTACTTCCTTCCCTTGGGCTACCACAAAGCGGTATTTGCGCTTGTTGTCGTAATCGAAAACAGCCAAAGGTTGGGTAATGGGATCCCTGAATTTTTTCGGGAAGGGAGTTACGCTATTTCCATTCCTGTCTATTACGTAGAAGGTGTTGGGAGTGGTAAAAGCCAATTGTTTCTTTCCATTGCGAAGGATATCCACTTCGTGGATCTTTCCTAAAACAGGGCCATCCAGTTTCTTTTTCCAGAAGACCTTCCCAGAATTGGAAAGAAGGTATATCCTATTTTCTATATCCTGAACCACAATATCCTTTTCCTTGGTACGGTGGTTCGTGAAAAATTGAGGTTCGCTAAGGATGGGTGCTTCCAGGGTTTCCGCAAATAATTGTGTAACAACTCCCAGCACCTGTTTTTTGGAATTCCCCAATTCCTGACATACCAAATTAACGTGTGCAAAATTCCTATCGTTGCTCAATTGCAGTGAAATAAGCGGATGTTTGGAAACCGTCCCTTCATTAGAGGTTAGAAAAGGTGCGATCCAAGTGTCGATTTGCCCTTGCAAATTAAAGACCAAAAAAGAAGATGCCTGACTCAATTGGGGCAGTGCCTCTTCGTAGGCAGCCGATTTTTCCAAAACCGTTCCATTCCCTAAGGCGGTGATAAGGTTTTTGGCACTTGCTTCATTTTCCGAAAAAACGAAAAAATCTTCCCATCGAAAGAGGATGCTTGGAGAAGTTTCTTCCAAAATGGGGAAGAATCGTTGAAACAGGTTGTCCCCATTGGAATATTGAAAAAGCGTTACTTCCCTAAAATCGGAAAGCTCGCTAAGATGACTATTAAGTTCATCTTGTGTGATTTCGGGATCGATACTTCGTGCGGCTATACTTACTCCGTCCGCAGTGGCAACACTTCCCAATTCAATAATAGCATCAAAAAACGGCGGAATCGTAAGGCTATCATTATGGAACTGCTGAAGGTTTTCTGAAAGTAAATCGATATCCTGAAACGTGATCGCCCGGGCCTGTTTTGCATCCACAGGGATCATTTTCGAAATTTCATTGGGTTGGGGGACCAATCCTTCAAAAACCGTAAGTAGGGAAGGAATACTGTCCCGATTTGTAATCACTCCAGTAGCGGAAATCCCCTTGGGCAGAATATCTGTTGCCATGACGGCTTGGGTAGCTATTTTTAAGCTGGAGGAATCCATACTGATCGCTTCAGGCCTAAAAATGGTAGTTAGTTCGGCATGTTGTTTTAATTGAAATGCCTTTCGCAGGGGGTCCTCCTCGGGAAGGGTTCCATCTACGATGCCTTGCAGCAATTCTTCCGAAGAAGAAATAACAAACACACTATCCAAAACTGTACTGTAGTGCGCTTTTCCGTCGCGGTTACTAATGGTAATGTCTTGTTTTTTGTATTTCTTGGTTGTAGGAGCGGTTATCGAATCGAAAGTAAATATGTCGGGGCGGTACTTGGTAACAAAAGTATAGTGTGTCGTGTCCGATTTTTTCTGAAACGAGATGGCACTAGGGGATTGCGGCTGAAGCGAACCGATAAACTCTGGATACAACTTTATGAAATCGTATAGCAATGGGTTGGAAAGCTCCTTGTATAGATGGCTGTTCTGCAAATCCTGCTTGGTGGTTTGCAGATTGGCGATTTTAACTACTACTTCCGAATCCTTGGGAAGGTAATCGACCAAGTTTTCAGATCGGTTAATGCGCTTTTCACAGGCTGAAAAAACGAGGGCGAGTAGAAGGAGTATGTGAGGTGTATATGAAAAACGCATACACAAAAATAGTGAGCTTTTTGGGGGATTCCTTTTAGAAGGGGAACAGTTTATTGACGTGTTTTCAACACCTAAAAGTTAAAAATCCAACTTCAGTTGTTCGGGAAGCAGTCTAAAGCTTTTTCGATGGTAGGGACTGGGACCGTATTTCTTGAGGGCTTCACGGTGTTCCTGAGTGGGATAGCCTTTGTTTTTCTTCCAATTGTACATAGGATATTCTTCGTGTAGTTGCACCATATACAGATCCCGATAGGTCTTGGCCAAAATAGAAGCTGCGGCAATATGTAGGTATTTACCGTCTCCTTTTATTACACATTCATAAGGAACTTTATGGTAGGGTTTAAACTTGTTGCCGTCCACTGCAATGAATTCCGGTTGGGGTGTTAATTGATGGATGGATCGGTGCATTCCCGTTATGGACGCATTCAGTATGTTAATCTGGTCTATTTCCTCCATCATAACATGGGTAACCCTAAAAGAAAGCGCCGCTTCTTCTATAATGGGCTTTAATTCCATGCGCTTTTTTTCGCTAAGCTGTTTGGAATCGGTGAGCCAAGGGTGCGTAAAATCGTTGGGAAGGATCACGGCAGCAGCAGTAACAGGACCAGCCAAACAACCACGGCCAGCTTCGTCCGTTCCACACTCTAATAAATCTTTATGAATTTTTAACTTCAACACTCAAAATTAAAAATACGCAATTCCGTTTAAACATTTACCTTTGTTGCCTAAGAGCTTTTTTCATGAACAGAACACTTTTGCTACTTTTCTTTTTATGTGCTTCGGCAACTGTGTTTTCACAAAATAGACCTTCGCAATCCAAAGGGGCGAGGGGAGGCAAGACCGAAAAGCCCTCGATAGAGTTATACAAGATCATTTCGGTAGATAACGACACCACTTTTGTGGATACTACACTCACTATTCAGAAGGCTTATAATTATAATTACTTAAGGCGTGATAATTTCGAATTGTTACCCTTTTCCAACGTAGGGCAGACCTATAATTCGTTGGCGTATACCTTCGACGATTTTAACCTCATGCCTAAGTTTGTGGCACAATCGCATCATTTCAATTATATGGATGCGGAGGATATGCTTTACTATAGTGTTCCCACTCCCTTGACCGAAATCTATTTTAAAACCGCTTTTCAACAAGGGCAGCAATTGGATGCTTTTTTTACGGTAAATACCAACGAACGTTTCAATTTTTCGATAGCCTACAAGGGTCTTCGATCCCTTGGGAATTATCAGCATATTCTTACCAGTAACGGTAATTTTAGATTTACGACCCATTACCAAACCAAGAACAACCGCTACCGTATTAAGGCACACGTAGCTGCTCAGGATATAGAAAATGAGGAAAATGGTGGTTTGACACAAAATTCGATTGCTCTTTTCGAATCGGGCGATTCCGAGTTTGACGATCGGGGCCGTTTGGATGTAAATTTTGAAGATGCCGAAAATAAGCTGGAAGGACTCCGCTTTTGGGGATCGCAGGAATACGAGCTTATTTCCAAAAAAGACAGCCTTAATTACTCATCGCTAACTTTAGGCAATACCATTAGTTACGAAGAAAAAGATTATAAGTACGGACAAACGGCAGCTTCGAGCATCTTAGGGGAAGCCTATATTAGTTCCAACTTATTGACCCAGACCAAATTGGAGGATTTTAAGGTGGAAGGAAGTGCCACTTTCGAAAACTCCATTCTTGGAAAGCTTTCTGCCTTTATTGGTTATACCGATTACAACTACGGTTACGATTCGGTGTTGGAATTGGATGAAGGACGGATTACCAATCGTTTGAAGGGAAATCTGGTTCATGCAGGAGCCAGTTACAGCAAACACTACAAAGGGTTTGATCTTTACGGAAAAGGAGCGATTAATGTTTCGGGCGATTTTGATGGGAATTACATCTTAGGAGGTGCTTCGTACCAGTTTAATGAAGATAACTCCGTAAAAGCACAGATAAAGATTCACAGCGCAGCACCCAATTTCAACTTTTTACTGTACCAAAGCGACTATGTGAATTACAACTGGCAAACCAGTTTTAACAACGTAAAGACGCAGGAGTTGAAGTTGGAGATCGCTTCCAAAAAACTCTTGGATGCTGAGGTAAGCTATACGGGGATCGATGACTATGCTTATTTTGCCATTAAAGCGAACGATAGTACCCCAACGCCCCATCAGTTTACCGATCGTGTGGATTACTTGAAGGTGAAAGTAGAGAAAGATCTTCGTTGGAGGAAATTTGGACTGAAGAATACCGTCATGTTTCAGCAGGCATTAAGTGGTGAGGAAGTTTTTAACGTACCCGAAATTGTAACACGACAAACCCTCTATTTTGAAGACGAATGGTTTAAAAAAGCCATGTTCCTACAAACAGGAATTAACTTTAAGTATTTTACGGCTTACAATGCCAATGGGTATGATCCCGTTCTAGCAGAATTCTATGTGCAGAATGCACAGGAAATAGGTGGTTTTCCTCTCATCGATATTTTCTTCAATGCCAAAATACGCCAGACCCGGATTTATGTAAAGTACGAACACATCAATCAGCTGTTTGGTAGTACCAATAACCACTTTTCGGCTCCTGGCTATCCGTACCGTGATGCTGTGATACGGTTTGGTTTTGTTTGGAATTTCTTCTTGTAACTATGTCTGCCGTCATTACACATACCGAATTGAATGATTTGGATGCTGCTTGCCAATTGTTCGACGATGCAATAGCCTACCAAAAACGAAAAGGCTATCCCGAATATCGTAGCAACGATCGGGAAGGGGTGCAACAAGCCATTTCCGATAAATTACACTATAAGTTGTTGGTGGATGGAGATATGGCTTGTGTCTTTAATGTAGTGTATAACGATAAGCCTATTTGGCGCGATAAAGACAAAGACGACACAATTTTTCTACACAGAGTCATTACTGCTCAAGAATACAAAGGCCAACGATTGTTTGGTCATATTTTGGAATGGGCCATAAACTTGGCCAAAAGTATGAATCGCCCTTATGTACGCATGGATACTTGGGATGATAATCCCGATTTGGTGAATTACTACAAAACCTTCGGTTTTGAGGTCGTGGAACATTTTGTGGCACCCTACGATCCCATGGTAAGTTCCAATTGTTGGGGGAATAAAGTGGTGCTTCTTGAATACAGGATTACTGAATAGTATCTGGGATTACATCAAAAACACGTTCGGAAACCGTATCTAATAACAAGCTGTCCCTTTCTTGGGTTACATCGATCTCCAAACGGTTGGGCCAAACGTCTTCATCGCTTAATCCTTCACTGGTTTTCCAGGTTTCCCCTAATTGATCCAGAATACTCGTTTCCCATTGCGAAGGATGCTTGGCATCGATCCAAACCACATCGCGGTACTCGCAATCAATCAAAGCGAGATCCGGGGTAGCAGCCCCATCGAACTTTTTACTGTCGTCTTTCTTGGCAGCAATGGTGCTCAGCACGAATAATCGTTTCTTGCCAGCAATTTCCTTAACGTAGGGTCTAAACTCCACAGGCTTGTTTACATTCCAATCGTATTCCTTTCGGGATTCTATCACTTTTAGCGGCATAGCGCTTACTCCAGCCATTCCTTCTTTTTTGGCGGCGTGGTTGTAATAGAAAAGCTGGTCAGTGCCATCGGCAGGGATCATCACGCTAAAGGACAGGCTAGTGCGCTCTTCGCCTATGGGCTCCAGCCCAAACCAATGGTAGAGGCCACTGTAGGCATCGTATTCCATGGTGTCCCAATTAAAATCGGTAACGAAAGGTTGTTGGTTTTCGTCGTCTTCCAAATCGGGGATTTTAACTGCGGTCTGTTTGTTCCAAGGCAACGGGTCGGTAAAACCACCCAAGAATTGCAACGATTGTGCTTGCAAGCGGGATACTTTTTCCGATAAGATGTTTTGCTTTGTTAGGAAGGGATGGTTTTTTAGTTCTGAAGGGGAAACATAGGTCCCTTTTCCAATGAGGATACGCTCCATATAATCGGAAAAGTCATGCTCGCCTTGTTCTATGATCATCACGCCTCCAAAAGTGGGGTACGGGAAAAAGAACCCTTTGTACTTTACCAAACTCACTACCTGAACCCATTTGCCTGTGTCGTTCTTCATATAAAAAACATCACTAGGTTGTAGGGTAAAGAGTTGAAATAGATTGAGCCGTTGTACCACGGCATTATATGTGTTACGGCTAAAAGCTAAAGATTCCCCAATCGCAAAGGTAACGGGGACACGATTTTCCCCAGAAAAACGGGGAAAAGGAGAAGTGCTTTCTACAGCAAACAACTCTTCGGTATTGTCGTTCATGCGTTGCCAGGTATAGTCCTTGGAAGGTTGCACCGCCATGGTCCATTGGTTGGTGCTATCTACCCTAATAAGATGTGGAATGGTAACCTCCTGTGTTTCCCCCACACTTTCGTAGGCCATGGTTAGGATGTTGTTTAAGGGCTGTATGCGTTCGTTCTGGGTAAGTGGGAGCTCATGGATTTCTACTTTGTTGAGGTCGCTGTAAATGTTGTAGCTCTGCATGAACTCGTAGAGCTTCAGTTTAAAACCAAAAAACCAACCTGTGGTGAAGAAGGCAATAATGCCTAAAAAGATGAGGATGCGTCGTCCTGCAGAGGGAGCCTTCCGAAACTTAGAAATGGTAAATACCAGAAAGATCAAACTTATGAGGATGAGGAATACAAACCTTCGCAAGAATAACAAGGCAGGTTGATAATCGTCCCGCAATACAAATAATAGGATAAGTAACACCAAACTTCCCAAGATGGTGATGATCTTTTGCTTGCGTCCTTTTTGCCAGTATCTTTTTATCATGACGGTAGTTTTTGTGTCTGGAGGTATTTCTTTAATTTGTTGAATAATAACTGTTCCTGAACTCTATATACAAACCAGAACCAAATTAATGCTACAAGGAAAATATAATGGTTATTGAGTAAAAATACTTCCTTCTTTATATATCCGAATAGTGTCAGGAGTAAAAATAGTACTCCAGATACTATGAGTTCGATCCTAACTTTGGTTTTCAATTTTACTTCAACCTTACTTTCCGTCTTTTCTGCTAAGGAAGCATACCCTTTAATTCCATCTACTATGTTCGGAAACCCGAATACTGCCATAGTTCCAAATGAAAACTTGGCCAAGAATTTAAATTGATGCGCATTGGTCCATTCAACCCTAAACTTTTTGTTGTTTTGAAAGCGAAGCTTTTCATTCAAGGCTTCCAAAGAACCTTCAAAAACAAATTCATCGCGTAAAGTGATCCATGAAAAAATTTCTTTCATTTAATTAATCATCCCTTTATCCTTCAATCGGTCACGGGCACTCTTTTTGGGTTCCTCTTGGGGTGCTTCAGGCTTGGTCTCTTCTTGGGCTTCAGCAGCAGGCTCTTCTTCATCGTCCCCTTTTAGTTCCTCGACAAAGTCCTTTCCCTTTTGGTAAGCTTCCTCCGCTTTTTTCATGATGTTCTCCTTGGTCAACTCTTCAGAAGCCACAAAGAACATGGAAGCAATATAGGTTCCTGCTAGGGTGCCAACAATGGCAGAAGCAAAGTACTGAATGTAAAACCCGTTAATGGGGGTGACAAATGTGACGATAACAGCTGCCAAGACAAACAATACCGTTACCCAAACCAACCGCATTAAAAAAGGCTGTATATGCACAAATCCCTTTTTGTTGTCTGCGGTCATCTGCAAATCCTTGGTGTGCATCAATTTGTTGAAAAACCGATACAGTTTATTGTTTTTCGATTCGCGGACGTACCAAACAATCCCGAAAAGAATAGCTCCGATAAATACGATAATCTCTATGGTCATACGTTGTATTTTTTGTTTTCTTCCTGGATGCATTGTATCACCCAGTCTTTGTAAGAGTCTTTCCACGAAGGATAGGTCGCATAAAAAGCTTCCTTGTCGTACCAGTACAGATGCAAAGGATCCAAGGGCTCTATTTTAGAAAGCAATTTCCAGATGAGTTCCTCCTGCTCTTCTTCCAGGGAAGAATGCGGTTGTAACAAGGCTTTTATGTACTGAAGATCGACCACATCGTCTATCTTTAGATCACGTTCTACGATCTTGCGTTGGTTGTACAACTCTACGCTCATCAGTTTTTTGCGGGTTTCCAGATCGATCTCGTTCAGATATTTTTTGAAAAGGAATGGACTGTCCAGCACTTCAGGCAACGGATGTTCCACTTTATCCAAATGCCCCACGAACAGGTGTTTTTTGATACGCTCGTACCTAGGGGTTTTGGCAGCTTTTCTTATATCGAATTCCGTTATTCGATGGTTTACTAGGGTGGAGGTAAGCTCATTATGGCTGGTATGGAACAAGGAAACCTCATGTACTGTATTCTTAATGGCTTTGTTGAAGAGTTCCATGTCTTCAAAAACGATGATGTCGGTCACAAAATCCCGAAGGACAAAGATCCCTCCAAAGGCTTTGGTATAAAAGGAATTGATGCTTAGTGAAATGGGCTCCAACTGAAGCTTACGATGCCTAAGGTCACCGTATTTCTTTGCAGATTCCAACAATTGGTTGTGCAGATTACGGTCTATAAAGTTATTGCCCTCCTCGAATTGGGTAACCAATTCCAACTGCTCTTTTTGTTTTTCCTGAAGACGGTTCAACAACCGAAAACTCACCGATAGTTTTTGATACCGCAACAAGTCGAAGGGTTCGTAATAGGCATCGATGTCCTGATCTAAATGAATACAGACAGCCGAGTCCTTGGTAATATCCCTGATCTCCCTTTCGTAAGCCGCAAAGATGGCAGTCATGATGTCCTTGTCAAAACTATGAAAGGGCATGTGTACAGGCTTGTCCTTTTGTTGGGGGGAAACAATAATGGCGTTGCTATTGGCTTCGCCTATGTTGAGGTAGTAATTCTCCCCTTTTTCCTCGGCCACTTCGGGACTCCATCCCGTCCCATCTACAGAAAAACTTTTCAGCTTTGTACGGGACACCCCAAGCATGTCCAAACAGCCATTGTAGCGTTCGGCCAACGATCCCGATACCTTTACCAAGGCACCCCCGAATAATCCTGCCTGTTTTAGTTTTTCCATGTGTTATTGTTCCTCTTCAAATTGCCTTCTAGCCTCAAGTTGTATGTTCATGTCATTTACCCGCTGGTCTACCTTGCGCTTAAAGTCGGTATCGGCAATGGTAGCCACATTGTCCAGATAGCGCACCACTTCCTGTCTTCGTATGTCGGAAAAGCTCAACCCTTTCATATTGGACTTCATGAGTTCTTGAAGCATTCCATACTTGGTGTCGTAATCTTTCCTGAAGTATTCATCTGGGTTTTCAAACCAATCCTCAGGGAGATCAAAATCGGTTAAGCGCAACGAAACGGCACTTTGTATGTTCCTGATGTCCCTGGAAGAGAAAAACGGGAACGCTTTCTGAATGTTCTTATACAGTTCGGCATAGAAAAGATGCTCGTCTTTTTTGAATTTTCCTGCTACCTCGTCATAGATTTCCAATACGCGCTCTTCAGTAGGTTTTTCGGCTTGCTTTAATATCTCGCCCAAATTTTTTGCCAATCCCTGTTCGCTTAGATAGGTATAATCGTTCGGGTCTTTCATATTCACAAAACCAGGCATGGTATCGTTCAGTTTTCGCCACCACAAATAATCCTGATCCACAAAATCGGGGATGGTACGGGCACCGTCTATTTTAAAACGCCCCTGTACACGTGATATCACAGCTTTGTCTAGCATTTCGGGCAAATTGGTAAAAAGCCCTACGGAGCTGTTTCCGTAGTTTACTGCATAAGCCCCTTCGGTATAGCGCAAGAAGACACCTATCACTTCT
>JANQKN010000110.1 GCA_028281065.1 Flavobacteriaceae bacterium
ATTTGAAATGATTATGCTCACCGCATTTCCGCCAAAGCCAACAGCGTTTATCATGATATTACGTAACGGCTCCGAATGCTTCTTGTTTTGCGGGTAAAATGGATTGGAAATGAACTGATTATGACGCAACATAAGGATGGCCATTTCAACACTCATCATCCCCGAAGCACCAAAAGTATGGCCCAAAAGCCACTTGTTTGTTGTTAATAACGGTAAATCATTCTGAAATACTTTTTCTACGGCATTAAGCTCCGCCTTATCCCCTTTCACGGTTCCTGGGGCGTGCATGACTATAGCATCTACCGTTTGTAGACCAGATTTGTCCAACGCTTGCTTCATCGAGGCTTGGAAGCAATCGGCATGCTCACTTATGGCACTTCCGTGTTCAATTTTTTCGGAGGCAAATCCATAACCTTTTATAACCGCCAGTGTATGATCTGAGATTCCTTTTTCCAAAACAGCCACAGCAGCTCCTTCTCCCAATACCATACTGTTTTTTTTCTTCTCCATTCGAAGCGATTCGCATGGGAACGTGTCTGTAGAAGTACTGTATAACTTCAATGCCTGCATTTGAGCCAAAGTAAAAGGAGTGAGTGCTGCTTCACTTCCTCCTACCACAAAGGCATTAGCCATATCTGCCTGTAACCAAGCAATGCCATTAAGCAACGCATGAAGGGCGGTCGAGCAGGTTACTGAATGACCTACTTGAATTCCTTTCAGTCCCAAATCCTGACCCACCCACGAAGAGATATTGCCCAAGGTGGTAGTTGGCGATGAAAAGGCCGAAACTTTTCCATTACTTCTAAATTGTTCGTGGTATTTTTCGAAAAGGCCCGTTGCTCCCCTCGAAGAACCTATATTAACCCCTACGGATTTTTCAGATAATCTTTCTGAAAAAGCGCCACGGGAAGCCAGTATCCCCAACAACACAGAACGATCCAGCTTCTTATAACTAGGGTTTGATTGTTTTAACTGTGATAGTTTTTCTTCGACATAAACTGAAACTTTAGATAAGGCAACTCTCTGTCCCTGAATGCTTTTAAAAGAAAAAACAGGCTCTCCTTTTATGTAACAATCCCATACGTTTTGAAGACTAATCCCTAGAGCTGATACAGAGGAAATGCCGGTAATGGAGATAGGTTCTTGCAAGTTTTTCAGTAATTTCAGCAAAAATAAGGGTTCTAAGAATTGTAAATACGCTAAAACGAGAAATAAATGGAAGAAAATACCAGAAGAAAAAGTTGGTTTGGCCGAAACTGGACCTGGGTGGTTCCAGTAGGTGGGTGCTTAACGGTCATCGTTCTCTTTATTGCATTTTTTGGTGCCCTATTTGTTGGGGTAACCAAACTTATGTCCGACTCCCAACCCTATACGGATGCTTTAGATGCTGCCACTCAAAATGAATTGGTTATCGAATATTTGGGCGAACCTATAGAAACCCACGGTATGACCAGTGGAAGCATCAATTATTCGAATAATGGCGGGGAAGCCGATTTAACCATTCCTATTCGTGGACCCAAAGGAGAAGGGGTACTAAGGGTTGAAGGTGAAGGCCGTGGTGAAAATTGGACCTACGAAACCATGAATGTGTACATAGAAGAAGCCGACAAAGTCATCGATCTACTAGAAGAACAAAAGCTCTTGGATTAGATCGCTTCCAACATCCCGAGAATGGCTGTATACACTTTCTTGAGCTGGGATGGGGTGATTACATAAGGCGGCAACACATAAATGGTATTTCCCAAAGGGCGTAGAAAAACCCCTTGGCTCATAAAATATTTGTACATATCATCCCTAAGTGAACCATATCGATCCATTTCAAGTACCAGATCAATGGCTAAAATAACTCCTAATGACCTTGCTTCCTTGATCTTGGGATGGCCTTCCAATTGAGCCATAAATTCCACGTGGGAAGCTTCTATCCTTCGGATATCTTTCTGAATAGCATCCGAAGTTAGCAAATCGATCCCCGCAATGGCTGTGGCGCAACCCAACGGATTGGCACTGTAAGTATGTGCATGGAAAAAACCTTTGGCAATTTCCTTATCCAAAAAAGCATCGAAAACCCTTTGGGAACAACTGGTAATGCTCATAGGTACCATACCTGCTGTTAATGCCTTGCTTAAACATATAATGTCGGGATCTACATCCATATGCAAAGAAGCAAAGTGCTTTCCTGTCTTCCCAAATCCAGTCATTACCTCATCGGCTATGCAAAGGATGTCGTTTTGTTGACATAATCGAATCAGGTTTTCCAAACCTTTTGCTGAATGAAATTTCATCCCTGCTGCTCCTTGTGCCAAGGGTTCATAGATAAAGGCAGCACATTCGTTTTCGGATATCACCTGCTGCAATTTTGAAGTCACGACATCGATAGTGTTTTCTTGCGGAACAGGTATTCGAACCACCTTAAGGAAAAAATCCTCGAAAGGACCATTGTATACCGATAAACCCGAAGCACTCATTGCACCAAAAGTATCCCCATGAAACCCTTCTTCGAACGCAATAAGGGTATCCCTTTTTTCTCCTTTGTTGAAATGGTATTGCAACGCCATTTTTATCCCTGCTTCCACAGCGGTGGAGCCATTGTCATTAAAAAATATCTTTTGCTGATTAGCAGGAAGGATTTCCATCAATTTTTCTGAAAGGCGTACCGCAGGTTCGTGTGTAAAGCCTGTAAACACTACCAAATCCAATTGACGCATCTGCTCACTAACAGCAGCAATAATATGGTCATTGCAATGTCCGTACATAGCGGTATACCAAGAAGCGATGCCATCGATATAATCCTTACCATTTTCATCCCACAGCAAAGCTCCTTTGGCCCTTGCTATGGCTAAGGGTGCTGCTGCATTAAAATGCTGGGTTAATGGATGCCAGATATGTTTTTGGTCGCGTTCGGAAAGACTCATATACATGTGTTGGTTATAGACGGAACGTATTTACGTTTGCGATAGTATGTCCTTGAATTTAGAGGCGTATTCGCTCACTACATTTTCATCAATATAGGGTTCTTCGTCAATCCGTCCCAGTATAGGAACGCCAGACATTGTTTTTATGATATTTTCTGTGGTAGGGTGTTCCTCCCCACTAAAAACAATTCCAAGGATGTCCAAATTCCTTTCTTTTAAGCCCTGAATCGTTAACAGGGTATGATTGATACTGCCTAAATAATGTCTTGAAACAACTAGTACTTTGTCGTTGGGAAGGATAAGGTCGGCTACTGTTTCGGTATCATTCAATGGAACCAATAAGCCTCCTGCGCCTTCTATAACCAAGTTATTTTTAGTCTTAGGTCGCGTTATGGTTTTTTTGGAAATTTGAACGCCATCTATTTCCGCTGCTGCATGCGGACTCATGGGGGTCTCTAGGTTATAGGCACCTTTATGGAAAACAGTTTTGGGATTGGAAACCCAGGCTTTCACTTTGTCTGTGTCTGTATAATCCAATTCCCCTGCTTGAACCGGTTTCCAATAATCTGCTTGAAGGGCTTCGGTTACAATAGCAGAAACTACTGTTTTTCCTACCTCGGTAGAGATTCCTGTGATAAAATACGATTGACTCATGAAAGTAGAAATTCGTGTTTGCAGATTTTACAACGGTAATCATATTTTTTGTAAGCTGTCCATTTTGGAAACAAAGACCGCAGCAAAGAGGATATTAAAAATGGAGAGTCCATAGTGTTCGAAAAGAATTCAACTTCGTTGCCTTTACAATTAGGGCAAGAAATTGCCTCTCCTGTATCGTCTAAGGAGAACTTACTTATTTCCTCCATAACGGCAATCGCCTTTTCCTTGTCCTCCACATAAACATTCAGCTTTACGCCACCAATGATATTGTTTATTAAAGGGTCGGAATCCATTACTCCCCCATCGATAACAAAAGCAGGAATCCCTTCGGATTCCAGTCTTCCTTTTACCACAAATGCTTCCGAAACATATGTGAATTTAGCTACCGTTTCAAAGGTTTTCTTCATGTCGCAAAAGTAGCTAAATGTTGTACAAGTTTTTGGATTTCGGTTTCCGAATTGAAACTGTGTATGCAAATACGCAAACGCTCTTTCCCTTCGGGAACAGTTGGGGAAAGAATAGGCCTTACATCGAATCCCTGTTGCCCCAAAAAAGCAGAGGTTTGTTTTACCGTATCATTCCCTGGAAGGATAAAGGAATGAATGGCCGATTGACTTTCGATAAACCGATGAGAAAGATGATGCTTTTTTATTTCGTTATGTAATATTGCAATATTAGAATGAAGTTTTTGAATTGATCTTTCTTCACCCTCCAATGTTTCGTAGGCAGCAGAAATACCTGCTAATGCATGGGGCGGTAATGCCGTGGTATATATAAAGCTTCGGGTAAAATTAATCATGTACTCCCGCAGTTCATTACTACTCAATATAGCAGCTCCATGACAACCCAAAGCTTTCCCAAAGGTTACGATTCGGGTAAATACTTCGTCCTGAAGGTTTAAATCTTGCACATACCCTTTCCCTTTACCCCCAATGACCCCTACGGCATGGGCTTCATCTAGAATACAATATGCATTATGTCTTTTGCAGATTTCGATCAAACGTTTCAGTTGCGGCCTATCGCCATCCATAGAAAAAACTGTTTCTGAAACTACATAGATTGTTGCTTCGGTTCCTTCTTTGTTTCGTAGCTCTCCACATAACTTTTCCAAGGCCTTCAGGTCGTTATGGGCATACTTATAAGACTTGGCATGACTCATGGTAATGCCATCGCGTATGGAAGCATGGCACAATTCGTCGTACAGGATAACATCCCCACGTTGCGGAACACTACTAAAAAAACCTACGTTCGCATCATAACCGCTGTTAAAGATCAAAGCAGATGCTACATCGTGAAACTGGGCTATTTGTCTTTCTACTTTATCGTAGAGCATGTGATTTCCTGAAAGTAATCGGGAACCCGTCGCTCCATTATATTGCATCTTTTCGGAAGCCAAAATAGCTCCTGCCCTTTCAAACAAATTTTGGGAAGTGGCAAAACCCAAATAGTCATTGGAAGAAAAATCGATCAGTCCACTAAGGGTTTTTAATTCCCGAAACGCATTGCTGTCTTTTCGGTTTTGCAGTTTTTTCTGAAGCTTTCCAGGGAACTTTTGCATGCTTCAAAAATACAACCTACGCTTCAATTGTTCATAGTACACAGCTATTTCATTTACGTATGGGGTATATTTTTAGTTCCTTTGTGTAAGCAGTAATAAAAAAGCACGATGATTACTTATACTCTTTGTACCCAAAAAACGGAATTAGAACAGATTTTGGCTTTGCAAAAAGCCAATTTACCTTTATCTGTTTCCGAAAGTGAACAACAAGTGGAGGGTTTTGTCACAGTACATCACGATTTCGATCTTTTGAAACGTATGAACGATGCTTGCCCGCATACCATAGCCAAGGATGGTGATAAGGTAGTGGGGTATGCGCTTTCCATGGATCCCCAATTCGGAAACGACATAGAGGTGTTGGTTCCCATGTTTGCCCAGATTGAAAAAGCAATCGCTTCTTCTTCCCAATATGTTCATTATTTGGTCATGGGGCAGGTATGTATCGACAAAGCGTATAGAAAGCGGGGAATTTTCAGGAAGTTATACGAAACTATGAAGGAGAAACACATTCCTCCTTATTCGTGTGTTATTACGGAGGTAGATCATAAAAACCAACGATCGCTCCAGGCACACTTAGCCATTGGGTTTGCTGCTCTTAGCACCTATCATTCTGGAGGGCAGGACTGGGAATTGATTGTACTATCGTAAAGTGATAGTGAAACCGAAGTTTTCTCTTAGATTCTGAATCAAGTTCAGAATGACAGGAGCCAAAAGAGATAAATACTATAATTAAAACCCATCTTTTATGGGTTTTTTTCGACCCATATTGAAGATCCCAACTTTAATCCCTATAACCACCGAGAAACCATTCAGGTTGTCTTTTTTGAAAGGGGAAAGATCGTATTCGCTGGTAATTCGGTATCGGATTCCCGTTTCCAATTGTGTGTAGCGGGTAAAATTGTAGAGAATGTTCACCCCTGGTTGTACGATAAAGAAATCGTCGAAATCACTTCGATCCAAATCCACCTCATCATTATCAAGTGCTTCTGCTCCAGTATATGTAACCAATCCACCCCCTATCAACAATGGAAAGGAAACGCTAATGAATCTTTTACCGAACAAAATGGGCTCTACATGGAATCCGGCATATCCTCCCACTAAGGCGATCTTGTCCCCATCGAATAGATCGGGTCTGGTATTTTCACGTTCATTGTATAATCCAGAAACAGCAAAGCCAATCTCCAGTTGTTGATTGGCTACATAGGCAAGTTTAAAGGTTCCAAAGCCCGTGTTCTCTCCGTCGAGCCTTCCGTATTGGGCACCAAATCCCAGATAAACACCATGCACTACATTTTTACGATCATCGAATTCGACATAGTCATCTGTTTCCTTGGTCTGACTTATGGATACTGTGCTTATGCACAATAAAAGCAATAGGGTCAATTGCGTTTTCATCTTATTTCTTTTGATTGATTTACTACAATTCTTTCAGTATTATGACACCCTTCTTCCCTGTAAATGAAAAAACAGAATTTCTGTTGGTTCCATAGGATGCAGTTATATTCCTTATTTTTTTCTTCTTGTCCAGTATATCCGAACTAATGTTCTCCATGGTTTTTGGAATTCTTAACACTCCTTGCTCCAGATTGGCCTGAAACTGAAACGATGTATTGGAGATATTCATATACACTTCAGAATTTTCCTGCATTATTTGAACGCTTGGGTGGGCAGAAGAAAATTTCATGATGCGCAATTCGGCCAGTTCCAATTCCAGATCGACATTCTGGCTGGAGTCATTAATCAATGTATTGGTGTACTTAATCTTTCCCGAAACATGATTTGCTTTATCTATTTCAATCTCATCTTTGTTGGAATTCAACAAAAGCCGTCCTAGGGATCCCAAAATGAGCTCGGAACCTTTGGACTCCACTTCCAACTGGGTAGCCTCTTTAATATCAGCCCGGGCATCGCCCAAAATAACCTTGGACTCCCCTAATGAGCTCGCTTTTAACTTACCGTATTTAATGGAAAGCAAGGAAGTATCCAATGCATCGGGCAATCTAATATCGCCGTGTTCTACTTGGGCCTCGAGGGAACCATTCCACCCAGATACAACCACGTCGCCGTATTTATTGGTAAGTTCTACCTTGGCTCTGTTGGGGATAGATAGGGTAAAATTGATCTGTGATTTTGAACGTTTTCCCCCCGAGGACTTATTAAAGAACTTTTCGATAAAACCAATTTCCTTCTTTGCGATTTCTGAAGTAATGATTATTTGATCCCCCACTACTTTTATGGAAGGTTGTATCCTATCCAACAGCTCTTGGGCATCTTTGGTGTTGTCATCGGTAGAGCTAATCTCTACGGTTATGGAAATGGTATTCCTATCCCAACCTTTAATATGGACGTCACCATATTTGTTATCCAAGACAAGGGTGCTGTTTTCTGAAAAATCGTGCGATTCTTCAATCTGCTTTTGTACCGTTTCCTGTGCCATTACCCCACAAGGCAAAAGCGCGAATAGGAAAAAGAAATAAGCAGTTTTATAAAATAATTTCCTTTTCATCGTATTCTTTTTTCACGGGATGTGACCTTTGTAATAGTTTCTCCATTAATTGTATTTTTTTCCGATAGTTGAGTATAATGGCCTCTATGATACGTTCGTTGTTGATTCCTTCTTTCAGCTCTTCCCTAAGTCGTTTGTATTCTGCATCCAATTCATCTATGAGGGAAAGAAAATCATCTTGCTCGTCTTCGGATAGGTTAGGATTGCTTTTAATGAGCTGTATTTGTTGTTCGACAAGGGATCCGTAGTAATTGTCCACATCTTGCAGTTCTTCATAAACCACATCATGTTCGGAATTAGATCCCATAAGACCATTAAATCCCCAGGCTGCTCCAAGTAATAATACAATAGTAGCCGCGATGCGCCAGCGGTATCTCCTTACCATGGGAACCACCTTTTTGGGTTCTTCAGGCAATTCTGCTTCGATTTTTGCCCAAAGGGTCTCCTTATCGACTTGGTGCTCGTCGAACTCGGTTCGGTGCTGTTGTATAAAATCCTTTAACTCATCCTTCATGATCAATCTATTAATTCTATTAACTTCTTCTTAGCCCTGTGGTATTGCGACTTGGATGTGGACACGCTTATTTCCAAAATCTCTCCTATTTCCACATGATCGTACCCTTCAATTAGATAAAGGTTTATAATGGTTTGGTATCCCGGAGGAAGGGCATTGATCCCCTGCTTTATCTTTTGTACATCCAACAGTTCATCTTCAATCTCATCAGGCTCAGAGATCCAATACTCCTGCTCCTCCAGTTCTACCAAGGGAACCCGCTTAACCCTTAGGTAATTGATACTCTTATTAACTACAATTCTCTTTAACCAAGACCCGAAAGTGCTTTGGTATTTAAAGGAATCCAGGTTTCTAAATGCGCTTACAAAACTGTCCTGCACAATATCTTCGGCATCTTCTTTTACTTTTACAATCCGGATACTCACATTAAACATAGCATCCACATACAAGGAATACAGTTTGTACTGCATCTTGCGGTCCCCGATTTTACTTTTCTCTATAAGCTTTTTATGTGTAAATAGTATGGTGTTATCCACTATTTTCGATGCCTATGTACGTTACCCTAATGTTGATCTCTTCATACTTATAGACAACAACAAATTGTATAGGGTTGCACAGATTGGAACTTTTTTGGGTTTTTAGTCAAATGTATAGGATACTACATCCACTTCGGTTACCCTAAAATAACCATGGGCATAGTTGTCTGGATTCGTTGTGTTGATGCAGTTCCCCCGCACCCTGGCAGGGGTTGCACTAAAAGGATCGCCTCCACTATCGTACTGTTCGATCAACAAAGTAATGTAATTATAGTATCTTTCTGAAATACCGAAAAGGGAAATCTCCACGGTATCCCCTGGAGCAAATTCTTCTTCTTGCGTTCCTTCATCTCCATCTTTTTCAAAAAATTCATCTACCAGGTTACCATTGGTAAATTCATCGGAATCGGTTTCGATCGTTGGGAATTGATCGCCTTCTTCAATAAAACGGATCAAGTAATAGTTTTCTTCGTCTTCGGGATCCATAAAGAAGATACTTACATCCAAGATTTCATCATCGAAACCTCCTTCCAAGGATTGGGAAACTTCAACAATTTCCGTAACAGGAGTGAGTGTTTCGGTAGCAGTATAGGTTTCCCCATTATAAAGTACTTCTAGTTGATAGGTGTTGTTTACAATAGGAACAAACGCATTGGTTGTATACAATCCATTCCCTTGATTGTTAAAAGCAAATACTTGCTGTGTGTCTGTATTGGTAACCCGTACAGTTGCATCTGTCACATCATTTAGGATATCGGTATCGAAATAGGGTGTGGATGTGCTTAGTTTGATGGTCTGCTCATTGCCCGAAGTCCCCTTTTCCCAATCCAATGAAGCTTCTACCACCAATCTAGGTGCTGCATCGTTTAAGTCTACCGTAATTGGGTCTTCACAGGATATCCAAACCAAGGATAGCAATATGAGTGTTAGTTTTATGGATGCTTTCACTTTGTTAGAATTTAAAGTTGTACGTTACTGAAGGGATAATCCCAAATATGGAAAGTCGGGTGGACTCATTTTGCCCTGTATCTGTGTTTTGATTGAAGGAAATGCTGGCGGCATTTCTTCGGTTGTATAAATTGTAAATACCAAATACCCATTCCCCTTTCCATCGTTTGTCAGGTTTTCTGTTGGGCCTATAGATGGCCGAAACATCCAATCTATGATAGGCTGGCAAACGATCGGAATTTCGATCGGAATAGCTCGCGATGGACAAATCCTCATATTCATATTGTCCATTAGGATAGGTTACGGGGCGACCTGTTTGAAACACCATATTGGTACTAAAGGTCCATTTATCATTCAACTTATAGGCGCCCGTTAATGAAAAATCGTGTGTTCTATCATAAGGTGTATTGTACCAATTCCCGTCGTTGATTCCCGGTCCTCCCGCATTTCCCCCAAGGGATCGCTGTTCGGACTTAGATAGGGTGTAGGCCAACCACCCTGTGAACTTTCCTTTGTTCTTGCGTAACAGCACTTCCAAGCCATAAGCACGTGCTTCCCCGTTCAATATTTCGGTTTCTATATTGTTGTTTCCAATAAGATCGGATCCATCTACATAATCGATTCTGTTTTCTATGTCTTTGTAATAAGCTTCAACCTCTAAAGAAAAAGCATTGTCTTTAAACTTTTTGTAGTACCCCACCGCATATTGATTGGACAATTGGGGTTTGGTATAGGACCCACTGGGCGTCCATACATCGATAGGGGTTACCGATGTGGTGTTCGATAACAAATGTAGGTATTGTGCACTTCGGGTATAGCTAGCCTTTACGGAGGAATTTTCATTTAATTGATACGCCAAACCCACTCGGGGTTCCAGATTCCCAAACTTTTTTATACTCTCCCCTTTTTTGTACGAAGTCTCCCCTATAGCTTCCCCTTCTTCATAAATCCCCAACTCCTCATTATATACTACGGGTTGGTTGTTTTCATAACTCGTGATATTCTGCCCTCCCAATCTTGAAAAAGTACTGTAACGAAGTCCATAACGGGCAGTAAGTCTTTCGGATAATTTATGCTCTGCGCTTACATAGGCACCTCCTTCGAAAGCCCTTTTCTGATCCAATTTCAGAAAATTAATGGCCGAGCTTTCTGTAGTAGGCCTTACCTCTCCAGGGTTTAATTGGTACAGAATCCCACTAACACCAAAATCCAATTTAAAGGAATCGTTGGCATAGTACTTTAGATCGTACTTTAAGTGTTGATTGTTTATGTCCGCAATCCAATCCAGCTTCACAAAATCCAACACGACCTGATAATCGTAACGGCTATAGATAACAGATAAGTTGGAGAAAAGTCGGTCGTTAAAAACATGGTTCCATCTTAAGTTTCCCGAAAAATTACCATAGTTGTTTTCCACAAAATTGGAGATATTGAAAACATCCCTTCCAAAGTACCCAGAGAGGTAGATACGGTTGTTTTTATCGATTTCGTAATTGGCTTTGAGGTTAAGGTCATAAAACGAAACTTTATCGTCTTTTATTTCCTCGATCGCTGGGGTAAACAAATGGGCATAGGAAGAACGGCCTGCCACCAAAAAAGATCCTTTTTTATTGAACAAAGGCCCTTCTGCAGTAAGTCTGCTGGAAATGACCCCAATTCCACCCGTTAGCCCAAAGTTTTTACTGTTTCCGTCTTTTTGTCTTACATCCAATACCGACGATACCCTGCCACCAAATTTAGCAGGCATATCCCCCTTGTATAATTTGATATCCTTAATAGCATCTGGATTGAATACCGAAAAGAATCCGAAGAAGTGAGAGGTATTGTAAATAATGGCTTCGTCCAACAACACCAGGTTCTGGTCGGCAGCCCCACCACGAACATGAAAGCCTCCGGAGCCTTCCCCGTTTTGGGTTACCCCGGGGAGCATCTGTATGGATTTAATTACATCTACTTCCCCCAAAACCGCTGGCATTTGTTTTATAGTGGATGCTTTTAAGGTAGCTACCCCCATTTGGGGTTCCCGAATATTTATTTTCTCAGTTTCATCGGCAGTAATGACTACTTCCTCCAGAGCGGTTCGGGATTCGGCTACTTCAAAATTGAGGGTTTGGTTGGAACTTAAATCCACCTGGGTACGCATTTCCTCATATCCAATGTACGAGACGACCAATTCGTAGCTTCCTGCTGGAGCTGTTAAGGAGAAAAAACCATATTCATTGGTAATGGTCCCTATCCCAGTTCCTTCGAGGTATACGGTAGCCCCAATTACAGTCTCCCCGTTGTTTTTGTCTTTAATGGTTCCCCGAACACTGTACTTGCTTTGGGCGTACAGTTGTGAGCCCATTAAGAGCAACAGCCCTATTAACACTTGTTTCATTTTCTGATTGTCTAGTTATGTTCAACGTGATTACACTGCTATAGACATTTCGCAAAATGAAGGGTTGCATGCGAATGAAGTAATGCTTCAATTTTAAAAAAACCTTAACAAAAGGGAAGATTAAGAAGGGGAGGTTTCATCCCAAAGATCTACATTAAACTTTAGGGCAAGCCTTGTAGCAACCTGTAATGCTTCTTCGTAACTTCCATACATTCCAAGTCTAAAATGTTTGGTCTTATTGCACCCAAAATGGATACGGAACATCCCTTGATTATTCTTTTGTATGGAAACATAATCATATCTTCTAATCAACTTCCATTGTCCAAACTCCAATGGGCCGATTTTATAGATCATTTTATAATGTCCATTTTTAAAATCGAATAGGTAATTACGCACCAAAAAGAGTGTGGCACTCAATCCTCCTAACAGAATAACAATGAATCCTATTAAACGCATTCCTTTTTCGAGTTCAAAATCATTTTTTACCAAAAGATTAATAAAGGAGTAAATGCCAGAAATTACTATGATAGAAAGAAGTAAGACCAAAGTATTTTGCCAAAACGATCGACGTCCTTCACTTAAATAGGCACTAATTTCACGTTCTCCTGGTGATACATAGGGGGCTTTTTTGTCTTTCCAATACTCTACTAAAATTAGATTGTGTACAGGAATGGAAAGTGCATCACTTATTCTTTCTACTTTGCTTACAGCTTGTAATTCTTTACGGATTTCGAACAGGTGAACGTTTTCCCTACCATTGTAAAAGAGCTTCGCTTCATGATAGCCTGTATAATTTCGGAATACTGAAACGTATTCCAATTGCTCATACCGTAGGATGGTCTTTTTAAACACAACACCCGAAACGCTTTTGCGGATAGTGATATGCTTTCTTTCGGTATTTACGAGTATGTCTGTTTTGATTCCAATTACGAAACCCGCAAAAAAAGGTACTGTTGCCAAAATGATCCCAGCAATTGGGCTGTAGGTCTTAGGATCGTACTCTTCAACAATAAAAGGAACTGCAAACCCATATACAATTAAAAAGCCAGATAGGGTTAAAAAAATAAAGGATAGGATGCGTCTTCCATACGATATCCTTCCTTCAATCTTATAAGTGTATCCTATTAATTGGGTCACCCCGCAATAATACAAAAATCCCAAACTCCTTTTCGGAATTTGGGATTCGTATTTTTAAATGATGTGGCTTAGCTTTAGTCTGCCAATACAATCACTTTGTTGTCACTCATTTGTACGGTACCGCTATTGATCTCCAATATCCACTTACCGTCTGCTTGGGTGAATTTGCTTTCGAAACCTTCTGCAATAGTTGGGTTTCCTGCAAACTTCACTTTTCCTTCACCCAAAAGGGATACAATAGGGGCGTGACCGTTCAACATTTGAAATTCACCATTCACACCTGGAACCGTAACGCTATCTACGTCACCGCTTACCAAAGATGCTTCTGGAGTTACTATCTCTAAGTACATATTTCTTTTATTAGTATTGAGTACCTAGTATTGAGTTGTTAGATTATGAGATGCGAACAAAGCCTCACTACTCATTACCAACCTCTCACTACTTTTTTATGCTTCTGCCAACATTTTCTCTCCAGCTTCGATCGCTTCTTCGATCGTACCTTTCAAGTTGAAAGCAGCTTCAGGTAGGTGATCCAACTCACCATCCATGATCATGTTAAATCCTTTGATGGTATCTTTAATATCTACCAATACCCCTGGGATTCCAGTAAACTGCTCTGCTACGTGGAAAGGCTGGGAAAGGAAACGCTGTACACGTCTAGCTCTACCTACTGCCATTTTATCCTCTTCGGACAATTCTTCCATACCAAGAATTGCAATAATATCTTGTAATTCTTTATAGCGTTGCAATAACTCTTTTACACGTTGTGCACAATCGTAGTGCTCATTTCCTAGAATGTCTGCTGTCAAGATACGGGAAGTAGAATCCAATGGATCTACCGCAGGATAAATACCCAACTCCGCAATTTTACGGGACAATACCGTAGTTGCATCCAAGTGGGCAAAAGTTGTTGCCGGTGCAGGGTCTGTCAAGTCATCCGCAGGTACA
>JANQKN010000124.1 GCA_028281065.1 Flavobacteriaceae bacterium
TACTGTTACCACAGAACCAACCAAATGTTGTCATGTAGTTCTCTAATTTGTCATGCTATTCATATCTTTTTAAATGATGTTTGATGTAACACTCAGTACAAGTGCTTGATATTTTAATGAGCATGCTTGTTTGCTTTTGCCTTGTCTGTATATTCAAATCAGTAATATATAGATTTGGCCAGGGCTAAAAAGCAAAGCTTCCGTTTATATACATATCATAAAATCGATAAACTTTTAACTTAAAAACGTAAAGCCAAGACAAAGAAATATTTTAATCCGTACTTAACTTTTGGGGCCTTTCATTTATCTTTTGAGAGGGAAATTCATGAAGTAAGCAAAAAGATCGCCAAGCATTTGTTCGATCAATCCATGCACCCACACATTAAAAGCGGTGAAGTGTATGTAGCTTACCTGGAAAACCTTCAGATCGACAACGAACGGGTAGATGGTATTGGTATTTTTAAGTCGGAACTAAAACAGGATTTCCTTCAGTTCGAAGAAGGGGAAAACCAATTGGATGCCATGTTGCAACAAGGGGTAAACCTCAACAAATTGGACAAAGGGGCTCTTATCTTCAATGTAAAGAAAGAGGAAGGGTATAAGGTATTATCTGTAGACAGCAACCGCTACGATGCCCGTTACTGGTTGGAAAGCTTTTTGGGGGTCGAGGCTTTTGAAGATGAAAACTTCTTCACAAAAAAATACCTAAAGTTCTGTCAGGACTTTGCCAAGGACGTTGTATTGCCTGCCGAAGACAAAAAAGAAGAAGTGCTGTTCATGAACCGTGCAGTAAACCACTTTGCCAAAAACGACCTTTTCGAAGAATCCGCTTTTGTAAACGAAGTGATCGACAACCCAGATCTTGTTCCCGAGTTTAAGCACTACAAAACCGAACAGGCGCCTAAATATAAGATTGAAGACCTTACCTCCTTCCCTATCGCCAATACTGCAGTAACTGCGGCTAGGAAAAAAATAAAGAACGTGATCGAATTGGATACCAACATCCAGATTAAGATGGACTTTATTAATCCTGAAAGCGCAGAAAAGTTTGTGGAAAAAGGATGGGACGAGGAAAAGCAGATGTATTACTACCTAGTCTATTTTAACAAGGAGCAGAAATCTTAACTACGGTCTAAAGGCTGTTATTAAGGCCTTCACAGTATTTTTTAATAGTACCCAGAACCAGATTCCATCCGGTGTTGCACCCTTTAAAGTAATCATCTGCAATGGGGTCATCTGGAAATCCTGTCTGTTTAACCTCAAGTTTAGAAGTAGTCTTACTTGTTGGAATAATTGTAAAGTGAACATACATCTTTGCTTCAAAAGGCAATTTGCCTGTTTTGGCTTCATAAGATGAATACTCCAAGCTAAACCCTTTTTGTGACACTAAATTTCTTATGATTGAAACAGTTACGTAATCTGGATCATCTATATCCGTTCCCCAACTTACGGCATAGATTCCATCATTTTTCTTTATAACAATGGCTGTTTTTGCCTGCCACCATGTTGTAATCGCTGACGGATTAAGTAAAGCATCGAAAATATACTGTGGAACCTGATTAATTTCAATCTCTTGTATAATTTCCCTTGGCATGGAATGTTGTATTAATGAATCGTAAGAAACTTAATGACATATAATACAAATATATAGAATAATAGATTTGGCTATGGCTACTTGGTTCGGGTTACTATTACAGAACCATAGGTATGGTCTATGGAAAATTGCCCTGGAAAACCTTTAAAGAACTCATCAGTAGCTTTTCGACACCCTCCCCAATGGTGATAGTCATCCAATACAATACTACCGCCTACAACTAGATTGGGCCAAATCTGTTGCAAACAGGTTTTAACTGGATCGTACCAATCCACATCGATATGCGCAAAAACGACGGGTTCTTCAATGTTCATGGTTTCCTGAACCAATCCTTTAATTAAATTAACATTCTCCTTTTCAAGGTCAATCTCAAAATTTTTAAGGTTGTCGATTACTTTATCGTATAAGTTCTCTTCATAGCCGTAATACAATTTACCACCGATACCTTTAGATTTTCCATCTGCTATAACCTGATACCGTTCATGTACATCTTGGGTATCTTCCTCTGTGGGGGCTGGGATCATACCAAAGACATCATACACATTTAATTTGGTATCCTTTTGTTTTTGTTTGGCTATTAATATCGAAGAACCGCCAAGAGCACATCCAGCTTCGACAAACATCCCTTTAAGTTGAGCCTTTTGGATATCATTTATGATATAGGTCATACCCACCAATTTCATTCTGGAAAGGTAGGTTAAGTGTTGGGTTCTAATCTTATAAATTAACTGAGCTTCTTCGGGTTTGAGTTTTCTTAAAATCTTCTTCTCCTTTCGAAGTTTTAAATAATTTTTTACCCGATGGGTTATCTTCTTTATCATTAGCTTTTACTATTGGTTTTCTATAGGACCTAAATATACCTAATTATATTTCCTTCCATCATATAACTCAATATCAAAAAGCCCCAAAATTTAAGTTCTACGACCATCCTACTGCTTTCTTTACCAAGAATTACGTATCTTAGGAATGATTTTTGATGCTATCCAAAGAAAAAAACACTATGAAAACTTTTACTAGATTCCTTCTTATTTGCACTATTGTTCTTGTCGGGGTTAGCTGCTCCAATGACGATGATGGCAAATCCACTACCCTTATATTTACTCCTACTGCAGAGATTTCCAACTCCAACACCCTTACATATGATATTGGTGTATTTGGTGACCCAGAGTTGACCACCATTATTTACCAAGCCGAAAATGCCCGCATTAGTGAATTGCGTGAAAACCCAGAAACAGGCAATATAGAATATGTATACCAAGCCAATGAAGGGTTTATAGGTACAGACCGTGTACACATCCAGACCGAAACCGGTCCTTTAGGGAGTCCCGAAAGCAGTCCTGTAATGATTGCGAGGATTACCATTAAAGTATCCGAATAATAAGCGTTATAATTTTCTGAAATTTTGTTTCCCTCTGTAACATAAATGGGGATGGTTCGTCATATGGACAACTAATCAACAAAAAACCATTTTTGTGCAGCATATACTTACCATAAATAACCTTACTAAAAAGTTTGGTCCCTTAACGGCAGTGAAAAATCTGTCGTTTACTATAGAAAAAGGAAACGTATACGGGATATTGGGTCCTAATGGTAGTGGGAAATCTACGACCTTGGGTATTGTACTCAATGTTGTAAACAGAACCTCTGGGGATTTTGAGTGGTTCGATGGAGCCGAAACCACCCACGATGCCCTAAAGCGCGTGGGCGCCATTATAGAACGCCCCAATTTTTACCCTTATATGACGGCTGTCCAAAACTTGGAGTTGGTCTGTAAAATAAAAGGGGTAGATACCTCCAATGTTATCGAAAAGCTGGAATTGGTAGGACTATTGGACCGTAAGGACAGTAAGTTCCGCACTTTTTCCTTGGGAATGAAGCAACGCTTGGCCATTGCCTCTGCCCTATTGAATGATCCAGAAATCCTTATTCTGGATGAGCCAACCAACGGATTGGATCCACAGGGAATCCATCAGATTCGGGAAATCATTAAAAAGATTGCTTCTCGAGGAACTACTATTTTGTTGGCTTCCCACTTATTGGACGAAGTAGAAAAAGTTTGTAGCCATGTGGTGATCCTTCGCAAAGGGGAAAGCCTTTATACAGGGAGTGTGGATGGCATGAATGCCAGTCATGGTTTCCTCACCCTTCAAAGCAAGGACAACGACCTTTTAGAGAAGGAATTGAATGCTATGAATGCCTTCTCTTCCATTAAAAAAGAAGACGGCCTCCTAGTGGCTTACCTCAACAAACCCATGGATGCAGGCGCTGTAAATGAGCACCTGTTCTCCAAAGGCATTTCACTGTCCCATCTGGAAAAGAGAAAAGAAAGCCTAGAAGAGTTATTCCTTGAAATCACCCAAAACAACTAACCATGTTTCGATTACTTCAGATAGAACTTATAAAACTCGTAAACAGTAGAGCCAGTAGAATATTAATTATTGGTTACTTTTTCCTCTTAACCTGCATTGCCCTTATTGCTGCGATCAAGTTTGATATTGGTCCTATAAAATTCCATTTGGCAGAACAGGGGATTTTTAACTTCCCCTTTATATGGCACTTTAACACCTATGTAGCTTCATGGCTAAAACTATTCCTGGCGGTAGTAATTGTTTCCATGATTGCCAACGAATATAGCAACAAGACCCTAAAACAGAACCTTATCGATGGTTTGAGCAAAAAGGAATTTATCACTTCCAAATTCCTAACGGTTATTTTATTCGCTACCATTTCGGTGTTGTTCGTTTTCATCACCTCTCTTATCCTAGGACTTATCTATTCGGATTACAAAGAAATCTCGATTATATTCTCAGACCTTCAATACCTATTTGGGTATTTCTTAAAACTGGTCGGGTTCTTCTCTTTCTGTCTTTT
>JANQKN010000130.1 GCA_028281065.1 Flavobacteriaceae bacterium
TTTGTTCTTTGTGTGTCTGGGTAAATGCTTTCCTTATATTGGGTTCGTACTTTTTATAATACGCCAAACAGATCTTTTCGCATAGGTTGGCTAAAGGTCGTACGGACTGATCTTTTTTCACCTTAGGGATGCTTTCAAAAAAATAATCCAAATGCGAATAAAGGATGGTGGGTTGTTTCAAAAAAACAAATTCCATCACCCAAGCCGCTTTGTGCGAAAGGTCGTCTTGGCTTTCATGGAACACATATTCCAACAACTCTTTAAACGTTTCGGGATGGTCCAACACCCACAGGGCACCGTTCATTCGGTTATCGCGATAGGCCTTGTCGTAACTTATGTGTTTTAATAATCCAGAATCCATTAAGCAAGGGAATTAATGGCTGCTATGGCTTTGGGAACTCCAGTAGTAGCTTTTTCGGCAAAAACGGTAATCCTATCCGAAGAAGAAATAGACGGGTTGGGATCCACAAAATAGACAGGGGCATCGGGTGATGCATACTGAATAAGCCCCGCAGCAGGATAGACCTGCATGGATGTTCCTACAATCATCACACAATCGGCCGCCGCAACCAACTCTACGGCTACCTCGATCATGGGAACCGCTTCCCCAAACCAAACAATATGAGGTCGCAACTGATGGTTGTGTTCACAAAAATCGCCTAGGTTGAGGTCCTTTTTCCAGTCCATGACCAGGTTTTCGTTAAAAGTGCTGCGTACCTTTAATAATTCCCCATGCAAATGAACTATCCGGGAACTTCCCCCACGTTCGTGTAAATCGTCTACATTTTGGGTAATAATCACCACTTCGTGGTCCTTTTCCATCTCGGCTAGGGCAATATGAGCAGCATTGGGGCTTACCTCCAATAGCTGTCTGCGTCTTTGGTTGTAGAATTCCAATACCAATTCGGGATTACGGGCAAACCCTTCCGGGGAGGCGACTTCCATCACGTCATGACCCTCCCAAAGACCGTTACTGTCTCTAAAGGTTTTAAGACCACTTTCTGCACTTATTCCGGCACCTGTGAGCACGGCGATTTTCATAACTTTCTATTTTTTTATCTTCGTTTAAAATTAGTCTTTTCCGTTGGATTTACAACTTTTTGAATACCTGCAATCCTACCTTACCGAACGGCGCCGAAATTTGTTCGATACCGTTCTTGCGCAGCGTACCCGTCATTTTACGGTAGTTACCGAAGACGTGTACCAAATGCACAACGCCAGTGCCGTGATGCGAAGTTGCGACGTGTTCGGTATTCAGGATCTGCATGTTATCGAAGAACGGTTCGGAAAAAAGATGGATCGGGAAATTGCTATGGGAGCTCAAAAATGGGTGAACTTGCATAGGCATCAAAAGGTGAAGGATTGTATTTCCGATTTACGATCGCAAGGCTATCAGATTGTAGCCACCACGCCTCACAACGATTCCTGTATGCTTCAGGATTTCGATGTGTCCCAAAAGAGTGCTTTCTTCTTCGGAACCGAAAAGGAAGGGGTAAGCCAACAAGTAATGGATGCAGCCGATACCTACTTAAAAATACCCATGTTCGGTTTTACCGAAAGTCTCAATATCTCCGTTTCCGCTGCAATCATACTGCAGGATGTTGTAACCCGAATGCGTAGTCAAAACATTCCTTGGCAACTTTCGGACTCCGAAATTTTGGAACTAAAGATGCAATGGACCCGTAACAGTATTAAGAGTGTAGATGAAATTGTCGCACGCTACTACAGGGAAAATTGAATTTTATAGTTATCTTTTACCCTTAATAACCAAAATAAATTTTTTATGATTTTCCTTTACATCCTAGCCGGTATTGTGGGACTTATTATTTTGTTGGCCCTATTAGCTCCCAAGAAGTATCATGTGCACAGAAGCATTAGTATTAACAGGCCCGTCCCTGAGGTGTTCACTTATTTGAAAAGTGTAAAGAACCAAGATGAGTGGTCCCCTTGGAAGAAAAGGGATCCGGGCATGAAGCAGGTCTTTACGGGCGAAGATGGAACCGTAGGTTTTATATCCCGTTGGGAGAGCGATCATAAGAATGTAGGCTGGGGAGAGCAGGAGATCAAGAAAATAATGGAGAACGAGCGTATAGAAACCGAATTGAGGTTCTTGAAGCCTTTCCAATCGCAAAGTGATGCCTATATCGCTACCGAAGCCGATGGTAACGGAACTAAAGTGACCTGGGGTTTCCATGGAAAACACAAAATGCCCATGAATATAATGATGATGTTCTTCAATATGGACAAAGCTGTGGGAAAGGATTTCGACGAAGGCTTGTCCGACCTTAAAAGTGTATTGGAAAACTAACGATCATGAAACACAATCCCTTTGTTTGGATAGAGATTCCCGTAACCAACATGGAACGCGCCATCGCATTTTATGAAAAGGTTCTCGATGTACAAATACAACCTGTAGAGTTTGGAGGATTAAAGATGGGCTGGTTTCCTAATGCGGGAGATGCCCATGGAGCCACAGGAACCCTCATCGAGCAGGAAAGCTATGTTCCCAGTCACGAAGGTACCATGGTGTATTTCTTTTCCGAAAACGTGCAGAACGAATTGGATCGTATAGAAGCAGCAGGAGGTAAAATCCTGCATCCCAAAACCCAAATTTCGGAAGAGCATGGCTATATGGCTGTTTTCGAAGATAGCGAGGGTAACCGGGTAGCCTTACACTCCCAAGCCTAGTCGTATGGATTTTATACCTAGGGATCCTAATTACAAACAAAAAGTATCTGATAGTTTTCAGCGCCAAAAATTCATGGAATTTATTGGCGCTGAGCTTTTGGATGTGGGTCCCGGCTATTGCGAAATTCAATTGCCCTATCAAGAAACATTAAGCCAGCAACATGGTTTTTTTCATGCTGGGGTTATAGGTTCTTTGGCCGATAATGCAGCGGGCTATGCAGGGTTCTCTCTTATGAAGACTGATGCTTCGGTACTCACAGTAGAATTTAAACTCAATTTATTAGCCCCGGGAAAAGGGGAGTTCCTTATCGCCAAAGCCCATGTATTAAAAAGCGGAAAAACCCTCACGGTATGCAGGAGCGATGTGTATGTGGTAAACCAAGGAAAGGAAAAACTATGCGCTGCCGCTCAGGTAACCCTTATTCAGTTAGCCAATACCCAAGACAATTAAATCCCTGTGGGGACGTTTCTGGATAAAACCATCCCATATGAAACTCATTACTTTCCTGCTTATCGCTTTTGTCACATCGTATAGTCTTCATGCTCAGCACACAGAGCGGTTTATGACATTGACCCAGGATATAAAACCATCGAAAAAATCCAAGGTGAAAACCCGTTATAAAGATGGAACCATAAAGGAAGAAGGAAGATTGGCAAAATATAAAATGCCGGAGTATACCTATTACCGAAAGGTGGGAACCTACACTACCTATTATAAAAATGGAGCCAAGAAAAGTATTACTGAATATGATGCTTATGGCAATATACTTTCCACAACCTTTTATAATAAAGATGGTTCCACTTGGTGGAAATCGAAAACCCTGGAGATAGACTCTACTTTGGATGATCCTGCACATTTTTTTGCGACCAATGACCATTATGTAGTCACCAAGTGGGATAAGGAGCTAAAGTTTGGTCCCAACATTGGAAAGATGTACATAAAGACCGAAGGAAAAATCATTAATGGTAAGAAAGTAGGGGTTTGGAAAGTATATGACGAAGAAGGAAGGTTGGAAGAAGAAATAAACTATTGATATTTTGAAACTCGTATTTGCCACCCATAACCAACACAAATTCCGCGAAGTAAAGGCATTGATGCCTTCCCACATAACATTGGTAAGCCTTACCGATATTGAATGCTTTGACGATATCCCCGAAACTGCCGAAACCATAGAAGGAAATGCCCAACTAAAGGCCGACTACGTACGCGAACATTACAATTTACCATGCTTTGCCGATGATACGGGATTGGAAGTAACCGCTTTAAATGGTGCCCCTGGGGTATACAGTGCCCGTTATGCAGGTCCCGATAACAATGCCGAAGCCAATATGTCCAAACTATTGGCCAACCTAGAAGACAAAGACGATCGTTCTGCTCAGTTTAAAAGCGTCATAGCTTTGTCGTCCCGAGGTATGGAAGAATTGTTTACAGGAATTTGCAAAGGGGAAATTATTTATACCCCAATAGGCGATCAAGGCTTTGGATACGACCCAATCTTTCAACCCGAAGGTTTTACTAAAACTTTTGCCGAAATGAGCCAACAGGAGAAGGGTGAAATCAGTCATAGGGGAAAGGCCATTGCCTTGCTTTTGGAGTATCTGAATGCTTGGTTATAAACCCTAGAAAAAAAATATCCGTATATTTTAAAGCGAATTCAAATGAATAGGACCCCTACTATTTGTTTTTAAAACAAGGAATTACGGGAATACATGGAAAAGGGCAAATGAAGTTTTTATGAAGGGGTTGTCTTCATTGACGCTAACTAACCAACATGAAAAACTACTTTCTCCTAGTAGGGTTCATTCTTTTCTGTGGTAGCATGTGGGCACAGACCCAACTGGACTCCCTGTATACTGTCTGGAAAGATACTTCCCAACCCGACTCTACTCGTATTTATGCCTATCGCGATTACATTTGGGACGGCTATCTGTATTCCAAACCCGATAGTGCCCTGGTTCTTTCCGATAGCTTATATGACTTTTCTGTAGCTTCTGGCTATAAAAAGGGAATCGCTTCCGTTTTAAACATGCAAGGGTTTACCCATTTCATGCAAGGCGAATACATCAAGGCACTGTCCCACCATCAACGAAGTTTGGACATACGTAGGGAAATAGGAGATAAGCGTGGTATTGCGAGTTCGCTTAACAATATCGGACTCATTTACGTAGAACGGAACAACTACACCAAAGCCTTGGACAACTACATGCAAAGCCTCAAGATTAAAGAAGAAATAGGGGACAAGCGAGGTATTTCGGTTACATTAAACAACATTGGGAGTATTTACAACAATCAGGAAGCCTACGACAAGGCGTTGGATTGCTACAAAAGGAGTTTGGGCATTAAGCGGGAAATAGAGGACCAACGGGGGATCGCCGTTTCGTTAACCAACATCGGTCAGATTTATTCCCAACAAGGAAATCAAACCAGTGCACTTGATTACTATCAAAGGGCGCTCGAGATCGCCGAAGGTATGTCCGACAAACGTTCCTCTGCCCAGATTTCGGAGAATATAGGGGATGTCTATTACGAACAAGGGGATTTTGTAGCTGCCTTGGATCACTTACAGCGAAGTTTACAACTCCGTGAAGAAATTGGCGATAAAGACGGATCGGCCGGTTCTTTAATCAGAATAGGACTTACCTATTTTAAACAGAAGCAATACCGAAGAGCAAATGATAATTGCATGCGCGGATTGCGCTTGGCAGAGACCCTAGGTGCGATTAGGGAGCAAAAAGAAAGCTGCGAATGCCTTTTCAACATCAACAAAGCCCTGAACAATAGCACAAAGGCCTTGGAGTATCATGAGCAAATGCTCATGTTTACCGATAGTCTTCAGAAAGAAGAAACTGTTAGGAAGTTGCAACAAATGGAGTTCAACAAACAAGTCATGGAAGACAGCTTGCTTCAGGTAGAAAAAGCCATGAAGATGGAGATGGCGTTTCAGGAAGAAACCAGGCGAAAGGACAATAACAAGAACATAGCCATGGCTGTAGGCTTGTTTTTCCTGTTACTCTCCTTGGGTCTTTACAGTAGGTGGAGGTATGTACAAAAGTCGAAGGCAATTATAGAAGAGGAGAAAGACCGATCCGAGAACCTTCTGTTGAACATCTTACCTTCAGAAATTGCCGAAGAGCTTAAAACCAAGGGTAGTGCGGAGGCTAGGGACTTCGAAGACGTATCCATTCTCTTTACCGATTTTGTGAGCTTTACGGAAGCTTCAGAAAAATTGTCTGCCAAGGAATTGATCGAAGAGATCAATCATTGCTTTAAGGCCTTCGATAACATTTGCGAGCGCTACGATGTTGAAAAGATAAAAACCATAGGCGATGCCTACATGGCAGCTGGGGGCATTCCGGTACCATCGGACACCTCGGTAAAAAATACCGTATTGGCTGCTCTGGAGATGCAATCTTTTATGGCTCAAAGAAAAGCAGAAAAGCTAGCTAACAACGAAATCCCTTTCGAGATGCGGTTGGGCATTCATACAGGGCCTGTGGTAGCAGGGATCGTTGGGGTTAAAAAGTTCCAATACGATATTTGGGGCGATACTGTAAACACCGCTTCGCGTATGGAAAGCAGTGGTGGTATTGGTAAGGTGAATATTTCTGAAGACACCTATCGATACCTTAAAGACGATCCGTCCTTTGTGTTCGAATCCCGTGGAAAAGTAGAAGCCAAAGGAAAAGGAGAGTTACAGATGTATTTTGTGACCCAAGCATAGTCTATGAGGGAAAAATTCCACAAACTGCCCAAAGCAGACGTACACAACCATTTTCATTTAGGAGGAACTGCCCAACGGTTGAATGCTAGATATCCGCAAGCCCATATAGAGATCCCTGCCAAGTTTGACGGTTTGGACGGTATGATCGATTTTATCTACGGAACGCTTAATCAGGTCATGTGCACCGCAGAAGATGTGGTGTTCTTTATGGAAATGGCTTTGGAAAGCAGTATTGAAGATAACGTTACGTTATTAGAAGCTAGTGTAGATGTGGGACTAGCGCGTTTTTTTGATGGTTCCATAGATCGTGTTATTGAAGAAGTGGTACAACTAAAGCAACGGTACAAGGATCGTATCGACTTCCGTCCCGATATAGGGGTTAATAAAGATTTACCCTTAGAAAAAGTATATTCCCATGGCATGCATTGTATTGCTAGTGGTCACTTTCATGGAATCGATATCTACGGAAAAGAAGCAGGTAAGGACCTGAAACCGTTTCAGGATTTGTTTCATACAGCGCGGGAGCATCAATTAAAGACCAAGGTTCATATTGGGGAATTTTCGGGGCATGAAACCATTGAGGGTACTATTTTGTTGTTAAAACCCGATGAAATTCAGCATGGGATTCGCGCAGTGGATTCAGAAAAAACCATGGATCTTATCTTGGAGCATGACATTAGACTCAATATCTGTCCGCAAAGCAACCTAGCCTTGGGAGCTGTTAACAACCTTAAAGAACATCCCATCCGCACCCTGTTCGACAAAGGAATTAACCTAACTATAAACACAGACGATCTCTTGCTGTTCGATGCTACCGTAACCGATCAGTTCATCGATTTATTGGAGGCAGGTGTTTTTACCTTCGAAGAGTTGGATAGCATACGTAGGAATGGTTTGGATTCTTAGGGACCTTTTAAAAGGGATCAATCCCTAAAATGTCCTAGAGCATGACTCAGTGTGAAATTTAAAGTCACAGAATTTCCATTTTTGTCAGCTGTGAACATTTGTTCAAGACGAACCCCTTCTTCATTTATCCCCGAGCCTTGTCCCCCAAACGGTAGTTCCAAATATAGAGCTGTTAAAACTTCACTGTCAACGGGTGAAGTGATAAAATAAGGCTTTTTAGAGGAACCATCTCCTGTACTTATTGCTGTACTGCTTAAGAGATTAAAACGTTGTTCAAATATTTTTGCTAAAGAGTCATTATTTTCTTTTTTATAAAATTTCCATAAACCATAATTAAGTGAAAGACTGATAGGGTTTATTTTAATATACTCTTTGGAATATTTACGAACTGTATCTGGGGGATGGTTTTTAGCATGTAGAATAGTTCTTTCAAAATCAAGATCACCATAAGGGGCATAATCCTTAGATGAGATATATCCAGACATTAGGGCCAAAACCTCTCTGGTGGAGAAAGATTCACCCGAATCAATAAATTT
>JANQKN010000162.1 GCA_028281065.1 Flavobacteriaceae bacterium
CTTGGTTCCTCTATTTGATCGTTCGTTCCTTTTCTCAATGAATTTAAAGTCTACAGTGTTACTTTTGAACCATAGCATACCAATTTTTAAGAGTTTAAGACTATTAGCTTTATTCACTGGATTAAGTCTAGCTTGTTGCGCAGTGATTTTTCCTCCTCATTGCCATAATAGAGAGTAGTTGAACTACTTGTTGGTATAACTAAACCCGCGTGGTATATTTTTTAAAATGATGAGAAAAACGGAACCATTGTATTTACGGAGGATAGGAACTGGTAAACTTCACAAATCCTTAATAAAGGACATTAATATAATATTTGTATCAAGCTTTATTTTGGTGTTCTTTTTTGAACCTTTTTTAGCTTCCCTTTTACCTATTTATATACTTCTAATTTCGGCACTGGGATGTGCATTGTGCAGTGCCATAGCATATGGGATTACTGTATTATTATTTAGAGTTAATGGGGTAAGTGACTCAATGGTGTTTTTTAATATAAAGGGGCTTATTGTTTTTATGACTTCGATCCTCTTGGCAACTTCATTGATCTATTTTTATTTGCTTTTTCTGGATACTATTTTTCTAGATGATGTAACACCAAAGTATGTTGATAATGTATCGAACCATTTTTTCTTAAAAGTATTCCTCTTTGTATTTAACAAAGGGCTTTTTGTATACTTGATCCTGAAATCTTTCCCACAGTTATGGCAAATGATCCATCAAAAAAAGTCCGAGTCACCAGCAACTCCTGGAAGGGATTCCAAAGACCAGGATCTTTCCTTACTGCACCCTAGTTTTACCATTTATGGGAAGAACTGTAATGAACAAATTAATGTGATAAAGGATGGCTTTATTTTTGCCAAAAGTGATGGACACTTTATAAAAGTATATTATAGGTGTGCACAAAGTAAGCAGATAAAATCATCGCTTATTAGAAATTCGATGACTAATTTGGGATATCAAACCATGGATTTCAATACAATCTATAGATGCCATAAATCGTATTTTGTTAATTTGAATCATTTAAAGAATATTAGGACCAGCAACAAAGGGATCGTCCAGATAGGGGACCACAGTTTTAAGGTATCTATTTCCAAAGACAAGATTGCTTACATTCGGTCTTTGATGAACGACAAAGCAAGTGATAAAGACGTGATCGTCTTTTAGATCTTTAAGAAGTTTTGTAGTTCCTTTCTTCTTCTTTTAGCTATGGGGAGTGATTTTCCACCTATCAACTCGCAATAGTTTCCACCTGATTTATTGATGGATATGATGTATTGTAGATTTATGATATAGCTTTTGTGTATCCTGAAGAAAGTTTGAGGGTCGATCGTGTCTTCATACCATCCTATGTTTTTAGCCGCTACTAATTGGTCCCCATTTTTAAGGTGGAAAACCGTGTATTTTCTATTGGATTCTAAATAGATTATTTCGTTTGGATCTATAAAGTCGATCTTATCGATAGAGGGTATGGCCACCAACGTGAGACGGAGTGGTTTTTGTTGTTTTAGTTTTTTTTCTGTGCTTTTAACCTGTGTTATGGTTGTAAACTGATTGTTTTCAATATGCTTAACAGCCTTTTCCACGGCATCGATTAATCGCTCTATATCTACAGGTTTTACGATATAATCTACAGCACTGTATTCGAAAGCCTTAAGGGCAAAATTGTCGAAAGCAGTTATAAAAATAACCCTAGAGCTAATTTCGGGTAGTTCTTCCAGGATTTCGAATCCTGTTCCTGTATCCAGCAACACATCCAAAAAGATGATATCGGGGGTGACATTTTGAATAAGTGTGACCGCATCTGTTTTAGTGCAGGCATAGCCTACAACGGAAATTTGCGGACAGTACTTTTGTAAAAAATGATTTAACAACTCGATGTTCGATAATTCATCGTCGATAATAACAGCAGTAGGTTTCAACATAATCTGGTTTGCGAAAGGGTTAATTGAGTATTCCAAAATTGTTTTTCTTTTCATTTAGCACTAAGGAATCCTACTAGTATACTAGTGGATTAAAAAGTGTGTTTTTTCCTAAAAGGAAGGAATAGGGGTTGAAGTCGTTTAAAAAATCAATTAGAAAAACAGGTAAGACCTATCCTAAAGTTGAGTCGTCCATGTACATCTTTAAACAGATCGCTATTCTACACAATTAGCTTTGGCAAAGTGGGGATTGCGAGGGTTTTAATTTTTTAAAAAGCGCTAAAAAATGTTTTCATATTCTATATTAATTTGTAAGTCTAATAAAGCCCCATATATCCTAAGCCGCATAATACTTTCCATGTCATCTTGCATCAAGATTTTGAACACTTTTTGCGTATAGTATTTTATATGTTCGTTTCGGGTAATATGGGCATTGTCTTTTTCACTTAGAATTTTTAATGTAAGGGCTGTTCGTACTGCATTAAATAAATTGTGGCAGTTTAGTTTCAATAAAATAGATTGTATGTTGTTGTTGTATTCCTTTTTGGAAATACCCAAAGAGTTTGTGATTTTTTTACGGGTTGGTTGCCTGTATTGAATGCTTTTTAGTATTCTCCTTTCCAAGTAAGTAAGCACGACCTGTTCGTCTTGGAACAGATAGATTTTTTTTTGGTTTTCTTTGGTACAGGTGCGCAAAAACTCATCTAAGATTAACCCGATGGTGCTTTCTGCATTTTTTGAATGTACATTTTCGATCTCGCCAATATGACCAGAATAAAAAAGTGCTGTTTGCCTGGTAGCTTTCAACACATAATCCTTCTTGTTTAAATAGTCGTTGGTAAAGGCAAGTTTTATAACGCTATACCAGTCTTGTAAGTTAAATTTTTTTTGAATCGTTTTTTTTATTTGGGCAGCCTCCTTGACTTCTATCATTGCAATTTCACAAACTTCTTCCTCTGGTATGTTAAATGCGGTAAGTCTTAAATACAACTCTTCATCTTTTGTGAGATGAAAAAAGGATTTAAAATATCGATGAACCGCTAACATATTTATTGGAGGAGCTTCCATATATCTGTTCCGTGATTAAGTGTATTAAAGTTTGAGTTGTTGTAAATCCATATATTCCTTGTCGTTTTTCTGTTTACATAACAATGATCACTGGGGAGAGGTTGATATTGTGATCTTGGATATACTTTCTATGGATTTCAAATTAAGAAGGGGAAAACAGGAATGTATTTTCCCCTTCTTTGGAGTAATAGTCACAAACTAACTAGGTTTTACTAAGTCTCGTTTGGGAAAATGCTTAACACTAGGGCTATAACTATTATGAATATTCACTATTGGTTGGCCCAATCGATAATTCAAAAATTTCAATTTTTCCATAGAATTTAAGGGCAAAATCAGATTTATTTATAAAAAAGAATGTACTACCCTAGGATAAGAGAAGACAAAATAAAACCTTCCGGTTTTTGAGAAAGAAAATCCCCGATGTTAATTGTACAAATTAAAGCGTCTGATTGAAGATATGAATATGTCCCTTAAAATAATAGGGGGCTAATGTTAGCCCCCTATGGTACTCCTTAAGTAATTAAACAATTGGTACATTGTATTTATAAAACAAACCTAAATTATCTATTAACCATCAACAACTTTAGTAAAGATGTCAAAAAGTATGTATCAAAAATATCAATTGCGCAACTGTCAAGATATACTACTCAAGGACATTTAGAGAAAACTTAGTGAACTATTCGTTTTTATTTTACCACTATAAACTCACTCCGTCTGTTTTTTTGATGCTCTGTTTCGGTACAATTGCTATTATTGCTGCAATTGTTTACTAATAGGGTTTCTCCATAGCCCCTTCCTGTTAGGCGATCCCTAGAAATTCCCCCCACAGAGACAATGTACGCTATCGTGGATTTTACACGTCGGTTAGATAATGCCAAATTGTAGGCATCGCCGGCCCTACTGTCTGTATGTGACCGCACGTCGATCTTTAGGTTTGGGTGCTTTCGCAACACAGAAATAACCTTTTGGAGTTCCGGTTCGGCATCGGGACGTATGTTGGATTCGTCCAGATCAAAAAATATGGGGTTAAGGATAAGGCTTAAGTCAGATCCTTCCGTAATATCGATGATTCGGGGATCCAACATAACATCATTAAAGACACGATCGCCATCAATTTCACCGATTAACTCTTCTTTGGTTAAGAATCCGGGATGTTCCACCCTGATAAACTTCGACGTATTACAATCTACATTTTCAAAAGCATATTGCCCATTTTTATCGGCCACGACACGGTCTACGATTTTGTTGTTTTCATCCAACAAAGAAACCACTACATTGGCCAATAGCGCTTCGGTTTTACTGTCTCGTGCAATTCCTTCAATGCTTGTAACACAAGGTTCTTTGAAATCCTCGTTTTTTTGGAAAGAAAAAATATCATCGCTTTGGGTTCCTGTTCTGTTGGAAGCAAAATAACCTGTATTGTCTTTGATGACAAAGGCAAAGTCGTCGAAAGGACTATTGATGGACTTTCCTAGGTTCACAACATTTTTATAGGCACTATTAGCGTCTGCTTTGGCATAAAAAATATCCAATCCCCCTAGGTTGGTATGTCCGTTCGAGGAAAAATATAGTGTAGCATCGCTGGCGATAAAGGGAAACATCTCATTTCCTGGGGTATTAATGTGAGCGGTATTCTGGATAGGCCCAAAAGTTCCATCGTCGTTAATGGCGACTTCAAAGATATCGGTCCCACCTTTGCTTCCGTATTCCGGAATGTCGCTAACAAAGTAAAGCTTTGTTTCATCAAAACTAAGGGCGGGATGTCCCATGGAATAGTTACTGTCGTTAAAGGGCAGTTCTTCTATGTTCTCCCAGGAATCCCCTTGCTTTGTTGCTCTGTATAATTTCAGTTTTGTTACGTTTTCCTGATCCTTTCCTACCTTTTTACCTGTATAATCATTTCGTGTAAAGTACAAGGTGTTTCCATCTCGGCTTATGACTAGGGAGCCTTCATTAAACTTGGTGTTGATGGATCCTTCAATAAGCTCGGTTCCTTCTGTGGTTGCTACAAAAATGTCGCTGGTAGGTTCGTTGGTCCAAGGGGTAACCATACTACTTTCCCCGTTAGATACTACATACAGGGTCGCATCCTTGAGATAAGCGGGATAATTGGAAAATTCTGTATTGTATGTGGTTGGGGAAATAAAATACTGCTGGGAAAACTTATCTATTTTAGAAAGGTAGTCTTCTACATTGGCGTATCCGGTATATCCTTGACTATTAAAATAACGCTGCAGCAAGACATCGGCTTCTTCATAATTGCCAATGGATTTTAGGGATTGCCCGTACCTAAAGTTATATTCTGGGGCTTGTATGGGCTGTAGGGCGAAAAGCTTTGCATACCATTGCGATGCTTCTATGTATTTTGAATTGAAATATCTTGCGTCTGCAATCTTTCGGTAAAGGTCTTCATCGCCATATCCATTTTTTGCAACATCTTCATAAATTTCAATAGCATCTATATAAGCCAGATTGTCGAATAACTTATCGGCTTTTTCTATCTCTCTCTTCTGCGAATAGCACATACCGGCAGAGATCAAGAAAGTTACGATTATGAGTGTAGTTTTAGACATAGGATTATTGTTTAAAAGAATCTTGGGGTTAAAAAACGACTGGGTGCTTTTTCACCGAATAGTTCGAAGCGCAAAAAGATTTCGTGCGATCCCGAATTGTAGTTGGATAAATCCTGAATTCCGTAATCATACGCATACCCTATAAGCAGTCCATCGTTTACCTGAAATCCAGCCAGACCGCTAAAAGCAGCGTCCAATCGGTAAGCAGCTCCTATGGAAAAGGAATTGTTGAACATAAAACTGGCAGAAAGATCCACAGCAATAGGAGCTCCTGAAACGAATTTTCCCAAAACGGCAGGTTTCAATTTTACCTTGTCGCTCAAATCGAACACATATCCTCCAATGGTATATAAAGCTGCTTTTTCGCTTGCGTTAGACACACTGGAATCGTCATAATGCGTTGTCTCCAGGAAATTGGGCACCGAGAACCCCATATACCAGTTCTTGTCGTTGTGTAGATATAACCCAGCACCTATAAGGGGAGTTAATCGGTTGTCGATATTAAACTGCTGTAGCTCATCATTCGGGTTATGAATGTTTAGCAAGGAATAATCTACATTCAATAAGTTGATTCCCGCTTTAAGGCCAAAGCCTAATTTCACTTCTTGGTTTATAGGAATGGTATAGGAAAAATCCCCTGCTATGGTGCTTTCGTCGGCAGGGCCCAATTGGTCTTTAACAAAGGTAAGTCCCAGCCCTATCCTTTTCGATTCCCCAACAGGGGTGTTGAACGTGAAATTGAATGTCTCAGGCGCCCCATCTAACCCGACCCATTGGGTGCGGTACAGCCCAGTAAAGGCCATAACTCCCCTTGAGCCAGCGTATGCAGGGTTAATGGTTTCGGTATTGTACATGTATTGGGAAAATTGCGAGTCCTGTTGTGCAAGCAGCTGGGGTGCGAGCAGTAACAAAAATCCCATAATAAATACCTGTGGCGCCGTATATGTTATAGATAATTTTAGTCTCATAGTAGTGTGTTTTATTCTGTAGTTAAATACAGGTATCCTGCTTTTTTAATACGTTCGGTGGTGCCGTTGTTGTCGTAATCGTAGGTTAAGATGTAGTAATAGGTACCCGTGGGAAGCCTGTTGCTTTGGTTAATGGTAAGGCGTCCTTCCGAGTAGCCATCGAAAACATTTCCGTTGGTATCGTAATCGGAAGTTTCAAAAACCTCAACGCCCCATCGGTTAAAAATCTGAACATGGTTATTGGCGAGGTTCTGGATGTTTTCAATAATGAAATAGTCATTCTTACCATCGCCATTGGGGGTTACACCATTGTAAATGATAACATCCCCGGGCAGGATGATGGATTCATTTACCCTAGCTAGGGTAAAAACCCCATAATCGTCAAGCCTAAGGGGAGTGGTTACCGTTTTGTTGGCGGGATTTACCGCACCTCCCTCATCTACCCATAGCTGAAGGGTTTCGTCCCATCGTACAATATGGATGGAGGTTAAGGGGTTGTTTACAATTTCTTGGGGAGTGGTGGTACCCTCCTCCCAACTCAATGTAAGGAGTACAGTACTGTTTCCTGAGTCGCGGGTTACGATCCAATATTCCTGATCGTCGATAAGTTCTATAACCCCGGTTCTATTGCTAAGGGGATAATTGGTATCCGGGTTTTCGAAAAAATATTTGGCAGTAAATACATCGTCTGTATTATCAGGGGCACTTATGGTGGCATACCTAAAAAAACCACCATCCCCTATGGGAAACTGAAACGTGTCGTCTCCGTCTTTCTGTACTTGGCCATCTACATGGCTACCGTCGTAGGTACCCGTATGGTCCGCATTGTTTTCAAAAATCATCAATCCCCCGAAATCGTCATTCTTAACAATCCCTTCCCTAAAATTCACTTCGTTGCCAATACTTACTTCACTGCTCAATTCGAAGGAAGCAGTGGTACTGGATGTATTGTCGAACAACACATCATAGAAGTAGCTTATATTTCCGCCACTCAACTGTTGTACGGCGGTTCCTTGAAAACGGGTTAATCCTTCTTCCCCGTCGGTAAAATCGACGGTTCCTTCGTTACTGAAATGATTGTAAATAAAGGCCTCCCCATCATTAATAAAGGTGCCTGAAGCGAGGTTCTGAAATTCGCCTACTGTAGAAAACTGCGTATTCGGGGTTACATACAGTTCACCAGTATTAACCGTTTGGGATTGCCCTAAAAAGGGGAGGAGGCATAACCCAATTAATGCGATAGTATTGAAAAGTAATTTTGTCTTCATTGTTTTTTGTTTTTTATCTGAAGGAAAGACCTAGTTAGGATGCTTTCCTTGCATTGCCATAAGACAAGTATTAATGTTCTTCTTTT
>JANQKN010000189.1 GCA_028281065.1 Flavobacteriaceae bacterium
TGAAGGTCGCAATCCATCACCACAACCCAATCACCGGTTGTGTTGGCCAAACCAGCGGAAATGGCATAGTGCTGTCCAAAATTTCGGCTAAAGTTGATCCCGCGAACGGCATTGTCCTGCTCATGAAGCAATTTAATGATCTTCCATGATTGATCCGGGCTGGCATCGTTTACCAACACAAACTCCCAATCCAAGCCCATTTTTTGTATGGTAGCCCGACACCGTTCCACCAATTCGGAAATGGTGTGCTCTCCCCTGTACACAGGAACAACTACCGATATTTTTTGGGAATGGGACATGGGTTAAAAATAAAGTTTTTTGTAAAGTTCTTCGGCTTTTTCCCAATCTTCCATCGTGTCTATGTTCACGTGGCGTTCGGGATCGAGTTCGATATGGGCGATGGAATCCCCAAAAAAGGAATTCTTCTGAAGCAACACCTCAGTCTTTGTTATATAAATAGCTCCGTCCCGGATATAAGCATCGGGCAATTCCTGCCGTCGTTTTATAATATGTTGTTCTCCCGTAGCAATACGTAAGATTCCGTTATTTTCTTCAAACACCCAATGCGGGTTGTATTGGTGGGGCACTTTCTGAACCGAAATCAAAGAATCGGTGCCAGACTCCATGAATCTATTAATAGCATTGTCTATATCTTGCGAAGTACGGAAAGGCGTGGTTACTTGTAACAAGCAAACGGCATCGTAGTCTTCGGACAAGGCCTGCAACGCATGCTGAACCACTTCCAGGGAACCTGCGGTATCCGACGCCAAATGATCGGGACGTTTAAAAGGCACAGAAATTCCCAATCCATTAGCAATCTCCATCAAGGTTTCATCTTCCGAGGAAAAGATTACATTCGATAGCAACTGAGAACCCAAAGCAGCTTCTGCCGTATATTGCAACAAAGGCCTTCCACCCAACAACTTTCGGTTTTTATGGGGAATCCCCTTGCTTCCTCCCCTAGCAGGTATGATCCCTAGGAGCTTCATTAATAGCTTATGGTTTTATGGAAACGGAGTTCTATTTCTGAAAGGATATCGGCGATTCGCTTCCCACTATCCCCTTCGCCATAGATCGTGCTACGGGTATTTTTTGGGGTTTCGAGTTGCGACGTAATGGCCTCCTTAATTTCTTCTTTGCTATAACTTACATCGATTACATTTTCGCCGCGTAACCTACGGTTTTGCCGTGTCCCGATGTTTACTACGGGAACCCCTAAAAAAGAACACTCACGAATCCCTACACTGCTGTTTCCTATTAAACACTTTCCGTTAACCAACAAACGTAAAAAGTCGTTGGGCTCCATGTTTTTGAAGAATCGGATATTCTTCGGGTTGTGTTTTTCCCTATAGGAACGAATTCCATTGGAAGTTCCATCGGCTCCAGCATCTACATTGGGCCAGAACCAAAAGGTAGGGACACCAATTTCATCGATCACTTCCAGGGTTTTGGTCACATCGGCTTTGGCTTGGTGGTATTCGGTTGTTACGGGGTGTTGCATGACCACGATGTAATCCTCATCTAAGGAAAAAGAGGCTCCCACTCCACCGTATTTCTGAAAAGGATCAAAATCCAAAGCAGGGGTTTGTTGCACTTCTGCCGCCAAATCGATGGAGGGACATCCTGTATTAAATACATAGCGTTCGTCCTCCCCCATTTTAAGTACCCGGTTCTTGGCATCATCGGAAGTTACAAAGTGAATGTCCGCCAGTTTGGTATTGGCATGTCGTACTTTTTCGTCGATATTACCTGTTACTTCACCTCCCTGTAAATGGATAAGGGGAATGTTCTGGTAAGCCGCTGCAATGGAGGTTGCAATGGTTTCGAAACGGTCGGCAATGGTAAGCACCGCATCGGGCTGAAGGTTATAAAACACATTGGCCAACTCCATAACACCTAAGCCTGTGGTTTTGGCCATGGCGGTTTTGTTTTCGCCTTCCAATACCATAAATACTTTTTCATGGATGGTAAAACCATCTTTTTCTATAAAATTCACCGCATTCCCGTATCGATCCAACAAGGCAGAACCTGCCACGACCAATTGCAATTCGAGTTTGGGATGATCTTTAATGGCTTGCAAAACCGTCTTTACCCTACTGTACGAAGGGCGGGCGGTAATAACGGCGCATATTTTCCTGGGGTTGTTCATCTATTCTATATCGTCTTGAGTGAGAAAATCCCATTGCGACAAGGACTTCGTTAGCTTTTTACCTATCACTTCCTGAAACCGAGAAGCATCCACACCAAACCCTTTGGGCTTCTTGGCTTCCAAGTCATCGAAAGTTAACACATGCTCTTGCGGCAGGTCTTTATTTACCGCCAAGGATTTTTCGAAAATCTGTTTTACATCCGCAAAAGCACTGTTGTCTGTTTTGTCCATAGGATGCTGTAGGGCCGTTGCAATGGCATTGGTACCCTATGGACAAAACAGACAACAGTGCTTTTGCGGATGTAAAACAGATTTTCGAAAAATCCTTGGCGGTAAATAAAGACCTGCCGCAAGAGCATGTGT
>JANQKN010000202.1 GCA_028281065.1 Flavobacteriaceae bacterium
CTCCCTGAGCAGTTCGTTCCTGGAGGTTGTTCTCGGCATCGTCGATGGGAGCAAAGATCAGTTTTGTGGGATCCTGCAAGGGTTTCATCCACTGTACCATTTTTTCGGCCGATCCTCCTTGAAAGGTAGAGATGAGCGTATCAGGCATGGGATGAAACAAAAAGGGGATATCCAGATTGTCGCAGTGCTCTTTTAATCGCGTAGCAATGGCAGCAATTAACATACTTTTTCCAGTCCCAGGAATACCATAACCCATGAACACGGGCATAAAGCCTCCCAGTTCTTGAAAAGGATTCTTTTTTGCGGTAAAATCGTAGCTCATTAAGCGTTCGGTCAATCGTCGGGCAAAGTGCTTGGCATCCCGATTTCCTACGATTTGCTCAAACTGTATTTTGTTGAATTCCACACTAACGGCGGTACCCTCAAAAACATTTTCCCACCCCGAAACGGCAAACTCACTGTTTTCCAGTTTGTAGGTGCGGTCGGTAATGGTTTCGGTGTATTCCAAAGAGCCCAAGCGCAGTTGGATTTCAGAAATAACTGCTTCAAAATAGACCACCGTAAAATCGATTACGTCTTTGTCTTTGGTAATGATTTCGGGATGGTTCAAATACTTGTCATAATAAAAGAGCATACAGGAGATGCCTTTTAAGGGTGACATAAACGATAGTTCTGGAATACCCGCGAACTTGTTTTTTAGAACGTTTAAATCATCCGAAGCTTTGGGTTTCAATTCAAACAGAACCCTACAGGCAATCCCAAAAAGCATAAAGGCCGTAGCAGTGTGTTGTTTGGAGTCGAACTCCCTGCGCTGGGTGTTGTCCAACGAGGATTTTCGTTCACTTAATATGGTTAGACCCGATGCGTCGGAATAACTGTCTTTAAGCCATATTCCCAAGGTAAGGCCTTCCTGAAGTCCGAAAAGTGCTTCGTTTAGATGCAATGGAATGGCCACCGAATCGGGCAGGAGCCGTTTCTTGAGTGCCAATACACTTTTGGACACCGATGTCACCGTAGAGGTACTGTTTCCCGTTGCCTTAGAAAGGTATAAAAGGATGGAATCGTCCTTGGCATTTTTATCCCTGTTCTTGGCTTTCATCCCTTGGTCCCATTGGACCCCTTTTAAGTAGGAAGTAGCCTCGTCACGTAAGGTGGCGAGTTCGGAATGTTTTATGGGAAATGTCGTGTTGTGCTCCATATTACAGTGTTAGTTCGGGTATTTCTATAGGTTCTTTGGTTAATTGATTGATGTTCTCCGGAATCTTATCATAGAGGGTTTGCATGACCCTGTGGGGGGCAAACACATAGTTTTCGGTCTTCTTGGATTCCCACATCTGGAATTTCTGTTTGTTGAAAAAGTTGCCTTCGGTAAAATTCCCCGTAGATACAATTTCATCTATGGACAAGCTCATAGCATGAGCCGAAAGCTTCAGGTTTTTCTGAACAATACCTTCCAGGATAATGTGAGTGATTTCCAACTCATCCTTGGCAAAGACATTGTGCAAGGGTCCTACGTCCAATTTTCGGAACTTTTTAGGCAAGAGCTTAGGTAGTTTTTTGTCTACGGCATACGCCATCATGTCCAAGTTCATATTGCGATCGGCAGTCTTTTCCAAGACATCATATATCTTTTCGGTGTATTCGGTCAGGGAGGTTTTGTCCAGATCGAAGTACATGAAGCAAATAAAGGGACGGTTGTGCGTAACATCGTAAAACGCCCAACTGGTGAGGTAAGGAGCTTCAGGATTGTTTTGTATGGATATAATTTTTCCTTGTACAAACCTTCTGAAGATATAGTTTTTCTCCACCGAAGTATAGTACACAATCGAAGCTGCTTGCTCCAGCTTTCGCTTGGAAACAGGTTCTTTGTATTTCAATAAGCTTTCCAAGAATTCTTCCTTGAGTTCTTCGGGTTTGGGCAGCTTGGCTATGTGTTCTTTTCTAAGAGCCAGATCGTTGATGAGGTAACGGAACTCCAAGTAATTCGGGAATCCAGATTCGGTAAGGTCTACCTTCATCTTTTCTTCCTCATCGTAGAGGTACTTTACCCGAAAAGCTTCCAAGGAGTAGAGTAACAGCTCTGCGTATTGTTTGAAAAAGGAAATTTCAAACGGATTGCAAAGCTCATGATCCACCATTCCATTCACCGTTTCCCGAAAGGCATGCTGCACAATCTTGAAATAGACGGAATACTGTTCTTTGTTTTCGAGAACGGCACTGTCTAAAGGCGTGACTATTTGGTTGATGGAGGACATGAATATGGTATTATGTGTTTTAGGTTTTTGGGTCGAGCGCTTGCACTCCGAAGCCTATGCGAAGGAGTGCGAGCAGTACCTAATCTTTGGTAATTGTGGTTTTTACCCTAACAAATCATCATCTCCAGATGGAGCAGGGTTGTCAGGAGCTCCAGAAGGCTCATCACCTCCCGAAGGAGCATCGCCATCGCTAGCATAGTACTCTTCGAAAATCTCCTTCATATCGATACCATAACGATCGGCAAAATCCTTTTGGATGGCTTGATCCTTTTCACGGATTTCCTGAAGAGCTTCGGCATAACTGCTGTATACACCCTGCATTACTTTTTCGTGAACTGGGATATTATCCATCATTTCCTGACGGGCTCTTGCACTGGCCGAATGCATAGAAGCTAAGGTCTGCCCAATATGCTCGTCGGTTTTAACTCCCAGATGCTCTAAAATAGCGGCAAACTCCTGATCGGTACGGGCTTTCAATGCCACTACATAGCCGTCGTAGTATTTTAAGCGTTCATCGGTATCACTTTTCAGCTTAGCACGGTGGGTCTGTAAGTTACTTCTCAATGAAGTCAACACCTTAATGGTCAGGTTGTGCTTGTGTACAAAGCTATCTTTAGAAGCAGCTAGTGTGGTATAGGCGTTTTTAAGGCCTTCCAACTCTTCTACTTTTTGTTCCAACTCGGTAATCTTGCCTATGGCTTCACTGTATTCGGTAGATTGCTTGTCGGCAATTTCTTCTAAAGCAGCACGGGCTTGTTTTAACAAGGCATATTGTTCTTCCAGCTTTTCCTCGGTCTCCTTTTTCTTTTCAAGGGCTTTGGTGTGGTTTTTACTGGCTTCTACAATGGCATCCTGTAGTTTGTCTTCTACTTCCTTGATCTCAACTTCACGGTTTTTAAGGCGGGTTACCGCTGCCTGGCTTTTATAGGAGAGCTCGCTTAACAGGGTTTGTATGTCAGCCTTTTCGATACGCTCCTGGAACATTTGCTTTGCTTTTAAGTCGGCCCCTTCACGGACCTTCTGCGCAGCTTCCAGTTCTGCCTGACGCTTTTTAATACGCGACTTGCGCCCCCAAAGGTTGTTCCACCAATTGTCTTTTACGTTTTCGGCATCCTCCAAAGCAAGCCTGGCACGCTCCAATGCTTTTTGGGCATCGTCGATTACTTTTTGCTCGGCGGCATTAAGGGTGGAAAACTTTTCGAATATAATCCCTACTTCGTCTTGGTAGTCGGTAAGATCCTTAATGGCATCCAGAAGTGAAGTGCGATCCTTTTCGGCCATATGCACTACGTCGTCTAAGGTAGCATTCAATATTTTTTGACGCATTTCGGGGTCGTCCTCTTGGGCAAGCTTGGACTTCATTTGGTCCACGGCTTTTCCCCAATTCACTTCAACTTTTTCTTGCTTTTCTGAGGAGGAATCGGTTTCTAATAAATCAAAATCATCAGACATAGATATGGCTATTTAATGGTTATTAACTGTTTAACAGCCCATACTTGTATGGGCGAAATTTTTTGGAGTTTCAATTTCGGTAAAAAAAACGAGTTGGGAAACCCGAATTCTTGAAATCTTGATGGATTGTGGCAACAATGCTTTTTATAGGTCGCACAAACCCAAAAAAGTTACATTCCCACCCCAGATTAGGAAAGGGATACAATTTAACGGAAGACCTTATGAGTTTGGCTTAAAGGAGATTAAGAACTTATTACCCATTTTTAGTTAAAATTTCCGTTCGTCGTCAAAAACGCCCTTTTTGTTGCCAAAAAACCCGTTCGTTACCGATAACGTCCGTTCGTTACTGAAAATGTCCGATGGTTGCTTTTCTGCATGATAATATAGAGAAGGTATGTACTTTTCTAGTCATGATCAATAGATTTTATTTAGCCAACGACTTTAATCAGTATGAAAATGAAGCCTCGAGTTTTTGTTTACAGTAATACTATGATTTCTATATTGGTTTCGATAGTATTCACCTACAAAGGGTTTACACAAGTTACTGAAGATATAAAAAGCGGAATTAATGCTTTTGGGAATGGAACAATATCGGTCCCAGTTTCCAGAACCGGAGGAGATGTTAATTATGGATGTCCAGAAATAGGGCCTTTACCATGGCTTGATGGTGGACATTATGTTCAGGTGGATTTTACTGTTCCTGTTGCAGAGTTTTCCTATGTGTATTGGGGAGCCGATGTGGGAGATACCATTGAGATTTTAGTAAATGGGGCTCCCTTTAATCTTTCACCTTCTATTAACACCTGCCCTGCTCCAGGTTATGCCTGTTCTGATTGGACAAACTGCGGAAATCCAGTTTATTCAGGAAACCGAATGATTAATCCAGGACCTAATTCGTACATACTAACTATTTCTGGGGTTCCTGGAGGGGTTTCATCTTTTAGAGCCACACAAATTGCCAATACATCAGGTCACGGTGCGGGGAAAATTATATATGTATTAGACACACCAACTTGTTTAGCGGGTGCGGATGTTGTTCAATTTTAATTGGGAGAATTATTAAAACAAAGAAGTACTTATCAAATTATCATTTAGCCATACAGGAAGTGGAGTTTTATAGTCCATTCATTAAAATATGCTTGAAGGCTGTGCTTTTTTTGTTTTTCTTTATGGAAAGTACGGTTTTCTGGGGACAATGTTCAGGCGCCACGAATATCCCTCTCAATGGAACTATTAATGTTAATGGAGTGAACATTACCACAGCTTCCAACGGGGATATTACTACTTATCCTAATGCTTTTACCTCATGTGCATACCAAACAGCAGCCAATAGTCTATGGGTGGGTAGAAACACATCCTGGACTGTTATGTTTACCTTCGACCAAGCTGTAAACGATATTGAGTTTGT
>JANQKN010000222.1 GCA_028281065.1 Flavobacteriaceae bacterium
CAAGACTCTTCCGTTAAATTGTTAAGAAGGTAACTGTTTACATTGATAATTGCCGGAGGCCGTTCAAAAGTTTGCTCTTCTGTATTGTATATGGAATATCCTACTTCCAGTTGAGGGAGGCCAAAAATAGCCCTAAGAATTTCTTGAAACCTTATGGCAAAATTCTCATCCTTAGCATCATTTTTAAGTAAGTTGGTCTTAAAATCGGAAAGGGAAACATCGGTCGTGGCATCGTACATATTGGCAATGACAAAACCACTGAATTTCCAGCTATTGGGTGGGAACTTCTTCTTCCATACCTCTATATTATCAAAACTATCCAATAGTTCAGCAACATCTTCGGGTGTTATCTCGATCGAGTTTTCGGTTTTCTCTACATGTACAAAATCACCATTGTATAGAACACGGTAATGTCGCGTGATCCCTTGGGCATCAGGTATGTCATAGTAAAACGGTCTTCTAAAGTCGGTCTTATAGCCATAATACATATTCAAAATAACACTACAGCCCATGATGTATACTTCATCATCGGAAAAATCGGCTAATTTCATATCACCATCAATACCAGCTACTTTAGTAATAGCATCGTATCGCTCCGATGATTTTATTACATAATCCTGAAAAGGAATGGTCGCAAACTTAATTTCGTTTTTTTGCAACATATTGGCAAAGAGATCTTCCAGAATAAGGTCGATCTGCTCTTTATGGGCTTCGATCTGATCACGGGTGCCCATCCCGTTCACCAATGCCGGATATTCTTCGGCTATCTTCAAGACTTCCTCCGCGCGGGCACGGAACAAGGCGCTCCCACTGTTCAATTTTTCCCGATAGGAATCGAACAGTTTTTTAAAACTGATGTCTGTGGTCAGGGGGAATTCCCCTTGGGTAATTTTTTCTTTCATTATCAATCTAATACGCCATAAAATTACAAATTATCCTACAAGTGGGTTATTAACACCCTTCAATTAACAGTATTTTCAGAAATCCAGCTTTTTTTCGGAAAAAAATACAGTTACTTTTGTGACGTAAAACCTACACTATAATGAGACAGCTTTTTGCACTTTTTATTACATTTTTATTTATTTCTTGTAATAATACCGATTCCAACACCTATACACTTAACGGTACAGCCTTAGGATATGCCGATGGCACCAAAGTATTGGTATACGATATTGAAAACAACCAAACCAAGGTAACAGACACCCTGGAAATAACTGGAGGTAAGTTTTCGGCTACCTATCCAAAGGAAGAAGGCGTGAAGATTCAGTTACTACGTATTGATGGAAGCCGCAACAACCTCATCTATTTTTCTGAAAACGAGCCTTTAAAAGCTACCCTATACAAAGACAGCCTAGGCGCTTCGTATGTTACCGGAGGAAAGCAAAATGAGTTGTACAACGATTTCAATAAAGGCATGGATGACTTAAACAAGCAAAAGCAGGAAATTGCTGAAGCCTTTCGTGTCGCACAGTCACAACAAGACGGTATTTTGGTAAACGAAATACGTGCACAAAGCCAAGCCTTGTCCCTAAAAGAACGAAACTATAAAATTGATTTTGTAAACGAAAACAAAAATTCGGTATTCAGCATCATGTTATTGGCCGAGTTGTTTGGCAAAGAAGAAGTTACCTCTGCTCAAGCGGTAGAAGTCATTAATGACCTAAACCCAAACATGGCGGAGCACCCTTTAGTAAATACGTTAAAAGAAAGCATAGAAGCCAAGAAAAAAGCAGAGATTGGCGGTATAGCTCCCGATTTTAGTGCGCCATCCCCAACGGGCGAAATGGTTTCACTAAAGGAAACACTGGGCAAATACACCATTATCGATTTCTGGGCGTCTTGGTGTCGTCCCTGTCGTATGGAAAACCCCAACGTCGTTAAGGTTTACAACAAATACCATGACAAAGGGCTTAACATTATAAGTGTTTCCTTAGACCGAGCCAACCAAAAGGAACGTTGGCTAAAGGCCATTGAGGATGACCAAATGGACTGGTATCACGTTTCTAACCTTAAGTTCTGGCAAGATCCTATAGCAAGACAATACAACGTACGAAGTATCCCTGCAACTTTCCTATTGGATGAAGAAGGTAGGATTATCGATAAAAACCTTAGAGGGCCTGCTTTAGAGCAGCGTATTGCCAGTCTCCTGGATTAATTCAGTACAAACCGAACGTTTACACGAACCTTAATTTCCATTTCGCCTGGGGCAATAGTCTGTCCTGGGCCATCACTTTCCATAGCCATAGCTGTTCTAAACATAGGGCCTGGGGTATGTGAAGCTTGAAACTCGCTTATTTGAACGGCTTTACCAATACTTTGCCCTAAAACGGCTGTATACTCTTCGGCTTTTTGTTTAGCGTTACGTACCGCCTTGGCACGGGCTTCGGCTTCCAAACTTTCTTTTTTGGAAGAAGAAAACTGTACGCCATCGATACGGTTGATACCCGTTGCGATAAGGCCATTCATAATGCCTTCGTAGCGATCCAAGTCAACAATCTTTAACGAAATGGACTGATTGGCAGCATAATTATACTTCTTGGTATTGTATTCGTAATTCTTGCTCAAGCGGATATACTCAGTCTTAATGTGTTTGTCTTTTATATTGGAATCTTTCAAAAACTTAAGGACGTCGCTAATGGTGCGGTCGTTCATAAACTTAACTTCCTTGGGATCTTTCCCTGTGTTTTCCACCCTAATGGTAACGGTTACCTGATCGGGTACTACAGTAACGATGCCCTCCCCGGTTACATCTACTGTAGGTGTTTGTTCGTTCTGTGCTGTCATAAAGCAAGTGCTTAAAAGTGTAAAAAGTGCTATAATATGTTTCATAATACTAAAGTTTTCCGGTTTTGTACATGACCGCTAGGATAATAATTGGGACTGCCAACATAATGACATAAATGAGTTTTTCTTCAAAAACCAAAGGATAAAACAAGAGGGTTAACAAATACCCCGCTACTGCTCCTCCAAAATGGGCATCATGCCCAATATTTCCCAAACGGACCTTCATTCCATAGATGGAATACAAAAGGTATGCCACTCCAAAAATCCACGCTGGTATGGGTAAAGCATAGTATAAATACAATTTTGCTTGGGGGTCGATAAGTATGGCTGCATAAATAACCCCCATAACGGCCCCGCTCGCTCCTACGGCACTATAATGGTATTCATCTTTATGTAAGTAAAAGGACAATAGATTTCCAACAATCATACTAATCACGTAAATGATCAGGAATTTCGGGACTCCAAATGTCCAGATTACCACATCGGCAAAAAAATACAGAG
>JANQKN010000065.1 GCA_028281065.1 Flavobacteriaceae bacterium
GCTATCCGTGAAGGTGGTAGAACCGTAGGTGCTGGACAGGTTACTGAAATTTTAGACTAATTACAGTATATATCTAAAAGTCTTAAGGTGTCTTACAGAAGTAGGACGCCTTGACTTTTGTTTACGGGTTTAGCTCAGTTGGTAGAGCACTGGTCTCCAAAACCAGGTGTCGGGAGTTCGAGTCTCTCAACCCGTGCAAACTAAAACAATGAGTTTTAAAGCTCTGGTTTAATTTTTAAACACATTAAGATATGATAAACTACATCAAAGAATCGTATAATGAGCTTAAGAATCACGTGACTTGGACCTCATGGTCCGAAGCACAACGACTCACCGTTGTAGTAGCAGTGTTCTCTGTAGTATTGGCATTGGCAGTTTGGGGAGTGGATACTGTGTTTAGTGGAGTGATAGGAAAGTATTTTGATTGGATCAAATCCTAAGGGAGGTATTGACGATGACAGAAACTAAAAATACAAAGAAGTGGTACGTAGTTCGTTCGGTCAGCGGGCAAGAGAATAAGATTAAATCTTATATCGAAAACGAGATCGTTCGCTTGGAGCTTCAGGATTACATCGAGCAGGTGTTGGTGCCTACCGAAAAAGTAATCCAAATCCGCAATGGAAAGAAAATAAACAAAGAGCGTGTTTACTTTCCTGGATATATCATGATCCAAGCCAGTTTGGCTGGAGAAGTACCGCACATTATAAAATCCATTAACGGAGTGATTGGTTTCTTGGGAGAAACCAAAGGAGGGGACCCAGTTCCTTTACGTCAGGCAGAGGCAAACAGAATGCTAGGAAAAGTAGATGAGCTTGCCGTACAGGATGATAACATTAACATCCCTTATGTAGTAGGTGAGACTGTTAAGGTAATCGATGGTCCTTTCAACGGGTTTAATGGAACGGTTGAGAAGATCAACGAAGAAAAACGTAAGCTTGAGGTAATGGTAAAGATTTTCGGAAGAAAAACCCCATTGGAATTAAGCTACATGCAAGTAGAGAAAATTTAATTGTTACGCTATAAATAGGTTTTTTCTTGGGCTTCCACGATAGAAAAAATCACATTTAAATTTTAAAAAATGGCAAAAGAAGTAGATAAAGTAGTCAAGTTGCAAGTTCGCGGAGGTGCTGCTAACCCATCACCACCAGTTGGACCCGCTTTAGGTGCTGCAGGTGTTAACATCATGGAGTTCTGTAAGCAGTTCAACGGCCGTACCCAGGACAAGCAAGGAAAAGTATTGCCAGTAGCGATTACGGTTTATAAGGACAAGTCTTTTGAGTTTGTTATTAAAACCCCACCCGCTGCCGTACAAATCCTTGAAGCTGCTAAGGTAAAGAAAGGTTCTGGAGAGCCTCATGCCAAAAAGGTAGCTACTATTACTTGGGATCAGGTAAAAGCGATTGCAGAAGACAAAATGCCCGATTTAAATGCATTTACAATCGAGTCTGCCATGAAAATGGTAGCCGGGACTGCACGATCTATGGGTGTGAAAGTAAAAGGTGCTGCACCTTTTTAATCTAGAAAAGAATCTATAAAATGGCAAGATTAACAAAAAATCAAAAGGAAGCCAAAGCAAAAGTAGAGCCTAACAAGATCTACTCTATTGCCGAAGCTTCTGCCTTGGTAAAAGAAATAACCAACGTAAAATTCGATGCGTCTGTAGACCTTGCTGTGCGTCTTAATGTAGATCCACGAAAAGCGAACCAAATGGTACGTGGTGTGGTGACCCTTCCTCACGGAACAGGGAAAGACGTAAAGGTATTGGCTTTGGTAACTCCAGATAAGGAAGCTGAAGCTAAAGAAGCAGGAGCGGATTTTGTTGGATTGGACGAGTACCTCACTAAAATTAAAGGAGGTTGGACCGACGTTGACGTGATAGTAACTATGCCTAGTGTAATGGGTAAATTGGGTCCTTTAGGACGTATCCTAGGTCCCCGTGGACTTATGCCAAACCCTAAGACTGGTACAGTAACTATGGACGTTGCTAAAGCAGTTTCCGATGTGAAAGCTGGTAAGATCGACTTTAAAGTAGACAAGACCGGTATTGTTCACGCTGCAATTGGAAAAGCATCTTTCGATGCCGAAAAAATTGCTGGGAACGCAAAAGAATTAATATCTACCCTAGTTAAAATGAAGCCTCAGGCTGCAAAAGGTGTTTACATCAAAAGTATCTTCATGTCCAGTACTATGAGTCCTGGTATTGAGATCGATTCCAAAGACATCTAAGCTGAGCAGAAACGCTATAGATTATGACAAGAGAAGAAAAATCACAAGTAATTGAACAGTTGACTGCACAGCTATCTGAGAACGCCAATATCTATTTGGCAGATATCTCAGGTTTGGATGCAGGAACCACTTCCAACTTACGTCGTGCTTGTTTTAAAGCAGGTGTAAAACTGAACGTGGTAAAGAACACCTTGTTGGCTAAAGCTATGGAAAGCTCCGATAAGGATTTCGGTGAATTGACCGAAGTACTTAAAGGAAACACTTCCTTAATGGTGGCTGAAACAGGGAACGCTCCGGCAAAAGTAATCAAGGAATTCAGAAAGAAATCTGATAAGCCTTTACTGAAAGGAGCCTTTATAGAAGAAGCTATCTACCTTGGAGATGATCAATTGGATGCCCTAGTTGATATCAAATCCAGAGAAGAGCTTATTGGGGAAATCGTTGGATTGCTCCAGTCGCCTGCTAAAAATGTTATCTCCGCTCTTAAGAGTGGTGGAAGCACACTTTCAGGTATTGTTAAAACTCTTTCCGAGAAAGAGGGATAACCCACAAATTATTGCACTATTTAAACTATAATAAAAATTACATTAAAACGATAGAAAATGGCAGATTTAAAAGATTTCGCAGAACAATTGGTTAACTTAACTGTAAAAGAAGTTAATGAGTTAGCTACTATATTAAAAGACGAGTATGGTATCGAGCCTGCTGCTGCTGCAGTAGCTGTTGCTGCTGGCGGTGGTGCTGGTGGTGGAGACGCTGCTGAAGAGCAAACTGAGTTCGACGTAATCCTTAAAGCAGCTGGTGGTTCTAAGCTTGCTGTTGTTAAGTTGGTTAAAGAACTTACCGGTGCTGGTCTTAAAGATGCTAAAGAATTAGTAGACAACGCTCCTTCTCCAATTAAAGAAGGAATTGCTAAAGACGAAGCTGAAGCACTTAAAGCTCAGTTAGAAGAAGCTGGAGCAGAGGTTGAGCTTAAATAAGCTCCTCTAATCCAAACCTTAAGGTTTAGGTCTTCTGCAGAAACGCAGAATGACCTAAACCCTTTTGCGTATATAAAGGTTACCATTTTTTGAGTATACGCATCACTGTTTTTTTAATTAAAATTCCGTCCATAGATGTCAGCAACGCAAACTGAAAGATTGAATTTTTCCTCTGTACAAAACAAGCCCGATTACCCGGACTTTTTGGACATCCAAATTAAATCCTTCCAGGATTTCTTCCAATTGGAGACCAAATCAGAAGAAAGAGGACAAGAAGGTCTGTACAAGACTTTTTTAGAAAACTTCCCTATTACCGACACACGAAACCAGTTCGTATTAGAGTTTTTAGATTACTTCGTAGATCCGCCAAGATATTCCATCCAGGAATGTATAGAGCGTGGATTAACCTATAGCGTACCGCTAAAGGCACGACTAAAACTTTATTGTACGGACGAAGAGCACGAAGATTTCGAAACCATCGTACAGGATGTGTATTTGGGAACCATTCCTTATATGACACCATCCGGTACTTTCTGTATCAATGGAGCTGAGCGTGTTGTAGTATCTCAGTTACACCGATCGCCAGGTGTATTCTTTGGACAATCGTTCCACGCCAATGGAACTAAATTGTATTCTGCCCGTGTAATTCCATTTAAAGGATCTTGGATAGAATTCGCTACCGATATCAACAGCGTAATGTACGCGTATATCGATAGAAAGAAAAAATTACCGGTAACCACCCTTTTCCGTGCCATAGGGTTCGAAAGGGATAAGGATATCTTGGAGATCTTCGACCTAGCGGAAGAAGTAAAGGCATCCAAAACCGGATTGAAGAAATACTTGGGTCGTAAATTGGCTGCCCGTGTATTGAAAACATGGCACGAGGATTTCGTAGATGAAGATACAGGAGAAGTAGTATCTATTGAGCGTAACGAAATCATCTTGGATCGTGATACTGTATTGGAAAAAGAACATATCGAAGAGATATTGGATTCTGGTTCCAAAACCATCCTTTTGCACAAAGAGGATAACCAACAGGCCGATTACGCCATTATCCACAATACTTTGCAAAAAGACCCTACCAACTCCGAAAAGGAAGCGGTAGAGCACATCTATAGACAATTGCGTAACGCCGAACCACCCGATGAGGAAACCGCAAGGGGTATCATCAACAAGTTGTTCTTCTCAGATCAACGATACAATCTTGGTGAGGTAGGACGTTACCGAATGAACAAGAAACTGGGTCTGGATATCGAAATGGATAAGCAAGTACTTACCAAAGAAGATATCATTACCATTGTAAAATACTTGATCGAGTTGATCAACTCCAAAGCAGAGATCGATGATATCGATCACTTATCCAACCGTCGTGTACGTACCGTTGGTGAGCAGTTGTCATCTCAGTTTGGTGTAGGTCTGGCGCGTATGGCCAGAACCATCCGTGAGCGAATGAACGTTCGTGATAACGAAGTATTTACCCCGATCGATTTGATCAACGCGAAGACTTTGTCTTCTGTGATCAACTCTTTCTTTGGAACCAACCAGTTGTCTCAATTCATGGACCAAACCAACCCATTGGCGGAGATCACGCACAAGCGTCGTCTATCTGCATTGGGGCCTGGAGGTCTTTCCCGTGAAAGAGCAGGTTTCGAGGTTCGTGATGTTCACTATACGCACTACGGAAGGTTATGTCCTATCGAAACACCTGAAGGACCAAACATTGGTCTTATCTCTTCTCTTTCGGTATATGCAAAGGTGAACAACCTTGGATTTATCGAAACTCCGTACCGTAAGGTAGACGATGGTAAAATCGATCTTAAGAATGAGCCTATCTATCTTTCAGCAGAAGAGGAAGAAGAGAAGTTGATTGCACAGGCAAACATTCCATTAAAAAAGGACGGAACCATAGAAAGCGATCGTGTAATTGCACGAATGGAAGGGGATTTCCCAGTAGTGGATCCTAAACAGGTACACTATACGGATGTTGCACCTAACCAGATTTCGTCTATTTCTGCATCCTTGATTCCTTTCTTGGAGCACGATGATGCGAACCGTGCCTTGATGGGATCTAACATGATGCGTCAGGCGGTACCATTATTAATAGCAGATTCTCCTATTGTGGGAACTGGATTGGAGCGTCAGGTTGCTTCCGATAGCCGTGTATTGATCAATGCCGAAGGCGATGGTGTAGTAGAATATGTAGATGCTAACGAAATTGTAATTAAATACGACCGTAGCGAAGATGAGCGAATGGTAAGCTTCGATGGTGATTCTAAAACCTACAGCCTTATCAAGTTCAGAAAAACCAACCAGAGTACATCCATTAACCTTAAGCCTATTGTTAACAAAGGCGACAGGGTTGCTAAAGGACAGGTGCTTTGTCAAGGATATGCTACCGAAAAAGGTGAATTGGCACTTGGGCGTAATATGAAAGTGGCGTTCATGCCTTGGAAAGGGTACAACTTCGAGGATGCGATCGTAATTTCAGAAAAAGTGGTTCGTGAGGATATCTTCACATCCATCCATATAGACGAATACTCGTTGGAAGTTCGTGATACCAAATTGGGTAACGAAGAATTAACCAACGATATTCCTAACGTTTCCGAAGAGGCTACTAAAGACCTTGACGAAAATGGTATGATTCGCGTAGGAGCCGAGGTAAAACCTGGTGATATCCTTATTGGTAAGATTACACCAAAAGGAGAAAGTGATCCTACTCCAGAAGAAAAACTACTTCGTGCCATCTTTGGTGACAAAGCAGGTGATGTAAAAGATGCTTCTTTGAAAGCGTCCCCATCCCTACGAGGAGTAGTAATAGATAAGAAACTGTTTGCAAGAGCCATTAAGGACAAGCGCAAGAGAGCCAAAGACAAAGAGGATATTGCAGAACTTGAGTTGAAATACGAAAGCAAGTTCCAAGGCCTTAAGGATATTTTGGTAGAAAAGCTCTTCGCTATTGTTGGTGGAAAGACTGCGCAAGGGGTTACCAACGATTTGGGAGAAGTTGTTTTCCCAAAAGGTAAGAAGTACACCCTTAAGATGTTGAATGCGGTTGAAGATTACACTCACTTAGTGGGAGGTACTTGGACTACCGATGAAGACACCAACATCATGGTTCGCGACTTGATGCACAATTACAAGATCAAGGAAAACGACTTGCAAGGAAACTTGCGTCGTGAGAAGTTTACCATCTCCGTTGGGGATGAGCTTCCTTCCGGTATCCTGAAATTGGCTAAAGTATACATTGCTAAGAAGCGTAAGCTTAAAGTAGGTGATAAGATGGCGGGACGTCACGGTAACAAAGGTATTGTAGCCCGTATCGTTCGTGAAGAGGATATGCCGTTCTTGGACGATGGTACACCTGTGGATATCGTATTGAACCCACTTGGGGTACCTTCCCGTATGAATATTGGACAGATCTATGAAACCGTATTGGGTTGGGCAGGTCAGAAACTGGGACGCAAGTTTGCTACCCCGATTTTCGATGGAGCTTCCCTGGATCAGATCAATGAACTAACGGACGAAGCTGGCATTCCAAGATTTGGTCATACTTACCTATACGATGGTGGTACCGGACAGCGTTTCGATCAGCCAGCAACCGTTGGGGTGATCTACATGCTTAAGCTGGGTCACATGGTAGACGATAAGATGCACGCACGTTCCATTGGTCCTTACTCCTTGATTACACAGCAACCATTAGGAGGTAAGGCACAGTTTGGTGGACAGCGATTTGGAGAGATGGAGGTTTGGGCCCTCGAGGCCTATGGAGCTTCCAGTACACTCCGTGAGATATTGACGGTAAAATCTGATGATGTTATTGGTCGAGCCAAGACATACGAAAGTATTGTTAAGGGAGAAACCATGCCGGAACCGGGTCTTCCAGAATCTTTCAACGTATTGATGCACGAATTGAAAGGACTGGGACTTGACATTAGATTAGAAGAATAATTCATTCCCCGTGGAAGCGGGGAACCAACTATTCTCATTGAAACGGAATAGCGTTTCTACCAAACAAAATTTTAAAGTATTTTTTTCAGCATTATGGCAAGAAATAAAGAAAACACAGTACAGAAATTCAATAAGATTTCTATCGGTTTAGCTTCCCCCGAGTCTATTTTGGCAGAGTCCCGTGGAGAGGTACTTAAACCAGAAACCATTAACTACCGTACGCACAAGCCAGAGCGTGACGGGCTTTTCTGTGAGCGCATATTTGGACCTGTAAAGGATTACGAATGTGCCTGTGGTAAATATAAAAGAATACGTTACAAGGGTATTGTTTGTGACCGTTGTGGTGTAGAGGTAACCGAAAAGAAAGTACGTAGGGATCGTGTGGGGCACATCAACTTGGTTGTTCCCGTAGCACACATTTGGTACTTCCGTTCGCTACCTAACAAAATAGGATATTTATTGGGGCTTCCTTCCAAGAAACTGGACATGATCATCTATTACGAAAGATATGTGGTGATCCAACCAGGTTTGGCTAAGAACGAAGAAGGAGAGCCTTTGCAAAAAATGGATTTCCTTACTGAAGAAGAGTATCTAAACATTTTGGACAGTCTTCCACAGGAAAACCAATACTTGGAGGATAACGATCCTAACAAGTTCATCGCTAAGATGGGAGCTGAGTGTTTGATCGAGTTGTTGCAACGTATCGATTTGGATGCTTTGTCTTTCGAGTTGAGACACAAAGCCAACAACGAAACTTCCAAGCAGCGTAAAACAGAAGCATTAAAGCGTCTTCAGGTTGTAGAAGCATTGCGTGAAGCGAATAACAACCGTGAGAACAAGCCTGAGTGGATGATCATGAAGGTAGTTCCTGTTATTCCACCAGAATTACGTCCGTTGGTACCATTGGATGGAGGTCGTTTCGCTACTTCCGATCTAAACGATTTGTACCGTCGTGTAATTATCCGTAACAACCGTTTAAAACGACTTATGGAGATCAAAGCGCCAGAGGTAATCTTGCGTAATGAGAAACGTATGCTTCAGGAGTCTGTAGACTCGTTGTTCGATAACACAAGAAAGTCTTCAGCAGTTAAGACCGATAGCAATAGACCGTTAAAATCCCTTTCCGATTCCTTAAAAGGAAAGCAAGGTCGTTTCCGTCAAAACCTATTGGGGAAACGTGTGGATTATTCGGCACGTTCGGTAATTGTTGTAGGACCCGAATTGAAATTATATGAGTGTGGTCTTCCAAAAGATATGGCTGCCGAGCTTTACAAGCCTTTCGTAATCCGTAAGCTGATTGAAAGAGGGATTGTAAAAACGGTAAAATCTGCAAAGAAGATTATCGATAAGAAAGAGCCCGTTGTTTGGGATATCTTGGAGAATGTTCTTAAAGGACACCCAGTATTACTAAACCGTGCCCCCACATTGCACCGTTTGGGAATCCAGGCATTCCAGCCTAAGTTGATCGAGGGTAAAGCGATTCAGTTACACCCCTTGGTATGTACGGCGTTTAACGCGGATTTCGATGGTGACCAGATGGCGGTTCACTTACCATTAGGGCCAGAAGCAATCTTGGAAGCACAATTGCTAATGTTGGCTTCCCACAACATCCTTAACCCTGCGAACGGATCGCCAGTAGCGGTACCTTCTCAGGATATGGTATTGGGTCTGTACTACATGACCAAATTGAGAAGAACCGATGACGAGTATACCGTAAAAGGAGAAGGGCTTACGTTCTACTCTCCAGAAGAGGTAACCATTGCTTACAATGAGAAACGTGTTGACCTCAATGCTGAGATTAAGGTTAGAACTAAAGATTATAATGAAGAGGGTGAATTAACCACTCAATTGATTACTACTACCGTAGGTAGGGTAATCTTTAACGATAAAGTGCCAGAGCGCGCAGGATACATTAACGAAGTATTGACCAAGAAGTCCCTAAGGGATATTATTGGTGGAATCCTTCAGGTAACCTCTGTTCCTGAAACTGCAGAGTTTTTGGATGAAATCAAGCACTTAGGATATAAGTTTGCCTTCGAAGGAGGACTGTCCTTTAGCTTAGGGGATATCATTATTCCAGCTGAAAAGCAAGGAATGATCGATTCTGCCAACTCCCAAGTAGATGGTATTATTGCCAACTATAACATGGGATTGATTACCAATAACGAACGTTATAACCAGGTGATCGATATCTGGACAGCTACCAACGCACAGTTGACTGAGCTTTCCATGAAGCGTATCCGTGAGGATCAACAAGGATTTAACTCGGTGTATATGATGTTGGATTCTGGAGCTCGTGGTTCCAAAGAGCAGATCCGTCAGTTAACAGGAATGCGTGGATTGATGGCCAAGCCGAAGAAATCGAACTCTGGTGGTGGTGAAATTATCGAAAACCCGATTCTTTCCAACTTTAAGGAAGGACTATCCATTTTGGAATACTTTATCTCTACGCACGGTGCACGTAAAGGACTTGCAGATACCGCTTTGAAAACGGCAGATGCAGGTTACCTAACCCGTCGTTTGGTAGATGTTTCCCAAGATGTGATCATCAACATAGAGGACTGTGGTACCCTAAGGGGAATCGAAGTTACCGCCCTTAAGAAGAATGAAGAAGTAGTAGAAAGCCTAGCAGATAGGATAAAAGGACGTACCTCTTTGAACGATGTGGTGAACCCACTTACCAAAGAAGTAATGGTAGAAGCTGGCGGTCATATTACCGATGAGATTGCTAAAGTAATCGATGCTTCTCCGGTAGAGACCGTTGAAGTTCGATCTGCACTTACCTGTGAAGCCAAGAAAGGTATCTGTGCTGCATGTTACGGAAGAAACCTAGCAACCAACAAAATGGTGCAGCGAGGTGAAGCGGTAGGTGTAGTAGCTGCCCAATCCATTGGGGAACCTGGTACACAGCTTACACTTCGTACGTTCCACGTAGGGGGTATTGCAGGAAACATTTCTGAAGAGAATAAACTTGTAGTGAAGTTTAACGGAAGGGCAGAGATTGAAGATCTTAAGACCGTAAAAGGAGAAGATGCCGAAGGGAACACTGTAGATATCGTAATCTCCCGTACTTCCGAAATAAAACTGATCGACGAGAAAACAGGAATCACATTAAGTACCAACAACATTCCTTATGGTTCTACCATTTTTATTAAAGATGGTCAAAAACTGAAGGAAGGTGATGTGGTATGTCAGTGGGATCCATATAACGGTGTGATTATTTCAGAATTTGCTGGAAAGATTAAATACGAAAACATCGAACAAGGTGTTACTTACCAAGTAGAGATCGACGAGCAAACTGGATTCCAAGAGAAAGTAATTTCCGAATCCAGGGACAAGAAGAAGATCCCTACGCTTCAAATTTTAGGAGCAAAAGACGAATTGATCCGTTCGTACAACTTACCAGTAGGGGCTCACCTTATGGTAGACGATAACGAGAAGATCAAAGTTGGTAAGATCTTGGTAAAGATACCGCGTAAGTCTGCCAAGGCAGGGGATATTACAGGGGGTCTACCTCGTGTAACGGAGCTTTTCGAAGCACGTAACCCATCCAACCCAGCTGTAGTAAGTGAAATAGATGGTGTGGTTTCTTTCGGAAAGATCAAGCGTGGTAACCGTGAGATCATCGTGGAGTCTAAGTTGGGCGAAATCAAGAAGTACTTGGTGAAGCTTTCCAACCAGATTTTAGTACAGGAGAACGATTACGTTCGTGCTGGAATGCCGCTATCCGATGGAGCAATTACGCCTGTGGATATTTTGAAGATCAAAGGACCTTCTGCAGTACAGCAATACTTGGTGAACGAAGTTCAGGAAGTATA
>JANQKN010000068.1 GCA_028281065.1 Flavobacteriaceae bacterium
GCCGATTTGTCCCAAACTACATAATCTGACCCCAGAAGGTTAATGAGTTGCACCATGGGAATAGGATCTACAGCCGAAAACATACTTCCTCCAAAGATGGTATTCATATAGTTTCGATTTTTGTAACTAATGGGAATCTTTATTCGTATTTGAAGCAGGTCTTTGGATACACTCACAATCCGTCCCGTGCTCCTCCGGTACATGGGAGACCAGTTAAAACCATAGCGAAATAATGTGTGTTTCGAAATGAAACGGGTTCCTACCTCGACTATTTTCTGGTAAAAAGACATTATTACCGAATCAACTTCTTGTATTTAATTCGTTTTGGCAATAAATCTCCACCCAAGCGTTTTTTCTTGTTCTCTTCATAATCGCTAAAGCCACCTTCGAAGAAATATACCTGGCTGTCTCCTTCGAAAGCCAATATGTGCGTACAGATACGGTCCAAGAACCAACGGTCGTGGCTAATAACCACTGCGCATCCTGCAAAGTTCTCCAGACCTTCTTCCAAAGCCCGTAGTGTATTTACATCCAAATCGTTGGTAGGCTCATCCAATAACAGCACATTCCCTTCTTCTTTTAAGGTCATAGCCAGATGCAATCGGTTGCGTTCCCCTCCCGATAGCATGGACACTTTTTTGTTTTGTTCGCTACCACTAAAATTGAATCGGCTTAAGTAGGCACGGGAGTTGATCTGGCGCCCGCCCATCATGATCAATTCCTGCCCGTCGCTAAAGTTTTCCCAAATGGTTTTATTGGAATCTATATTGGAATGCGACTGATCTACATAGGCCAGTTTCGCCGTCTCCCCTACTTCGAAAGTTCCTTTATCCGGTTCCAACTCGTCCATAATCATTTTGAAGATGGTCGTCTTCCCTGCTCCATTGGGTCCAATAATACCAACAATACCCGCTTGGGGTAAATTGAAGTTTAAATCTTCGTACAACAGTTTTTCCCCAAATGCTTTGGAAACGCTTTTGGCTTCAATAACATTGGTTCCCAATCTAGGTCCGTTGGGGATGTATATTTCCAATTTTTCATCTAGTTTTTTCTGATCCTGGCTCATCAACTTTTCATAGTTCTGCAAACGGGCTTTCTGCTTGGTTTGCCGTCCTTTGGGAGCCATACGTACCCATTCCAACTCTCGCTCCAACGTTTTTTGGCGTTTGCTGACCTGCTTCTGCTCTTGGGACAATCGCTTGGATTTCTGATCCAGCCAAGAGGAATAATTCCCTTTCCACGGAATTCCTTCACCGCGATCCAATTCCAAGATCCAACCCGCTACATTGTCCAAGAAATAACGGTCGTGTGTTACCGCTATCACAGTTCCTTTGTACTGTGCCAAGTGATGCTCCAACCAGTGCACACTTTCGGCATCCAAGTGGTTGGTAGGCTCATCCAACAACAATACATCGGGTTCCTGCAACAGCAATCGGCAAAGTGCCACACGGCGGCGTTCCCCACCAGATAGTACCTTTATGGGTGTATCGGCTTCTGGGGTGCGCAGGGCGTCCATGGCGATTTCCAGTTTGGTATCCAACTCCCAAGCATTGGTCGCATCGATCTTATCCTGAAGCTTTGCCTGCTTGTCCATGAGTTCCTGCATCTTGTCTGCATCTTCATAAACTTCGGGCAAGCCAAACATATCGTTAATCTTGTTGTACTCATCCAGTACATCCACCACTTCCTGAACTCCTTCTTTTACAATATCGATCACGGTTTTGTCTTCATCCAATTGGGGTTCCTGTTCTAAATACCCTACGGTGTATCCTGGCGAGAACACCACATCGCCTTGGTAGTTTTTATCTACCCCAGCAATGATTTTCAGCAAGGTGGATTTACCACTTCCGTTAAGTCCCAGTATACCGATCTTGGCTCCGTAGAAAAAACTCAGGTAAATATTTTTAAGGACAGGTGTCTGGGCGTTTTGAAATGTTTTGGTTACCCCAGACATCGAGAAGATTACTTTCTTATCGTCGGACATAATTTGTAATGGTTAGTGAGTTAGAACTAATAATTAAACACGGCCTTTTAAAGCATTGAATACCCAGGCAACAGCAAAGAAGCCTATACCCACGGCAGCAAAGCCCCATCCAGCTACATCGTCATATTTAAAAGCCCCTAAAGCGATAAGGGCGCATCCTACAATTATCATTATAAAAGTGGCCCAAGCTAGGACCGTATTCTTGTTCATCATAGTATTAACTTTAATATAGGCTTCCTTCTCATTCCCTTCGTCTTTTGCAACTATGGGAGATGTTGCTGGAATGCCTAACGCAAATATCGGTAATTAATCGAACAATTGAGAAGCGAAACCCACGCACTTTCGTATTTTTGGGGAAACAATGCATGCAATGGATATTAACTTCAATAAAAACGAAGATCATAATAAACTCTTACTCTCCGAGTTACGTCAAAAACTAAGCAAAGTAAAGCAAGGAGGAGGCCCCAAAAGAATCGAAAAACACCACGCCAAAGGCAAAATGACCGCCCGCGAACGGATTGATTACCTATTGGATGATAAAAAACCATCCATAGAGATTGGTGCTTTTGCTGGGGAAGACATGTACCAAGAGCATGGTGGCTGTCCCAGTGGCGGTGTGGTTATAAAGATAGGTTATGTTCAGGGCAAGCAGTGTATTGTAGTAGCAAATGACGCTACGGTAAAAGCGGGAGCTTGGTTTCCCATAACTGGGAAGAAAAACCTAAGAGCACAGGAAATTTCCATAGAAAATAGATTACCCATCATCTATTTAGTAGACAGTGCCGGGGTGTACCTGCCTATGCAGGATGAAATTTTCCCAGACAAGGAGCACTTTGGCCGTATTTTTAGGAACAATGCGGTTATGAGTAGTATGGGAATCACCCAAATCTCGGCAGTAATGGGCAGTTGTGTAGCAGGTGGTGCTTATTTGCCCATCATGAGCGATGAAGCCCTTATCGTAGATAAAACTGGAAGTATTTTCCTTGCGGGAAGTTATTTGGTAAAAGCGGCCATAGGCGAAAGCATTGACAACGAAACTTTGGGGGGAGCTACCACCCATTGCGAAATTAGCGGTGTAACCGACTACAAAGCCAAGGACGACAAAGATGCTTTGGATACGATTAAAAACATTTTTTCGAAAATAGGCGATTACGACAAAACGGGTTACAACCGCATAGCATCACAAAAACCTTCTAAAAAACAGGAGGACATCTACGGACTCCTTCCAAAATCCCGAGCCGATCAATACGACATGCGGGAAATCATAAAGCGATTGGTCGATGGCAGTGAATTTGAAGAATACAAGGAAGGCTATGGAAAAACCATTCTAACCGGCTATGCCCGTATCGACGGTTGGGCAGTGGGTATTGTGGCCAACCAACGCACCTTGGTAAAAACCAAAAAGGGCGAAATGCAGTTTGGTGGGGTTATTTACAGTGATAGTGCCGACAAGGCTACCCGATTCATTGCCAATTGTAACCAAAAGAAGATTCCTTTGGTGTTTCTTCAGGATGTAACCGGTTTTATGGTAGGTAGCAAGAGTGAGCACGGAGGAATTATTAAAGACGGAGCTAAAATGGTAAATGCCGTGAGCAATAGTGTGGTTCCCAAATTCACCATTGTTATTGGGAATTCTTATGGAGCGGGTAATTACGCCATGTGTGGCAAAGCCTACGATCCACGCCTTATTGCAGCCTGGCCAAGTGCGGAACTGGCAGTAATGAGTGGTAACAGTGCGGCTAAGGTATTGTTGCAGATAGAAACAGCCTCTCTTAAAAAGGAGGGCAAAGAAATCACTCCAGAAGTTGAAAAAGAACTCTACGATAAGATCAAGGCGCGTTACGACAAGCAAATCTCCCCATATTACGCAGCAGCCCGTATCTGGACCGATGCAGTAATCGATCCTTTGGATACCCGAAAGTGGATTTCCATGGGGATAGAAGCCGCAGATCACGCACCCATCGAAAAACCCTTTAATTTAGGAGTGATACAGACATAATATGTGGCCTAGTACGAAGAAAAGGAAAATCTACACGGTAAAGGATTGGAGTAATGAGCTTCTGAAATTTTCGGTACTCCTTTTAACCATCAATATTTTCTTTCTTTGGTACTTGAACCGTGAGGGATGGGGAATCAATTTCACACTAAGATCCGAATTCGACCCAACACACACTCTTTGGAGATTTTTCTTCAAATACTATTACCCCTTTATAGTTGGTAGTATTCCTTATGCGTTTGTATTAATCATTTGCAGCCTATATCTGCGTAAGTTTAAAAATTGGGCGAGAATACTTCTCATTCCATTAAGTGTACTGGCGGGTCTAAGTGTAACTGTATTGTATATATTTCTACTTAAAGAATTTATCTTTTGGCCCTTGTATTGGGGGTTTGTAATCGTTGTGCTCATTACCCTGTTTTGGACTTGGAAATATATCTTCGAGTTGATAAGATTCTTAAGAAGCCGTATCGTTACAGGCTTATTTGAGTAAATTAGATCTATTAAGCTATAATTTTATGAGTCTCTTATCTTCAAAAACCGTCATCCGAACCCACAATTTTGAAGCTTCCAAGGCTTTCTATACTGAGCTTCTACAATTGGAAGTCGCAGAAACCTATGATGATGGGGATGGTTCCCGTGGGGTTATCCTTCGGGTGGGCAATGAAGGCAGTACTGCTTTTATAGAGATTTCTGAAATAAAAGATCACCATTACTACTATCAAGAAGCCTTCGGGGAAAAACTGGAAAACGATAAAATAGACATCCAGATCCGTACCGATAATGTGGAGTATTGGGCCCATATCCTTCACAAAAAGTGGACAGCAAGAGGCCCTGTTCTACGACCCTGGGGTTCACACTACCTCTATACCAAAGACCCGGACGGTTTGCAGATTATCATCTATCAGGAAAAAAGCAAAAGCTAGCTTTCTTTTTCAAGAATTAGTCTTTCAATGTCTTCCTTTATAAACTAAGGAATCCCGTATTTCTTAAACAAATCTTAGTTTATAAATCTGGTTTTCAGTTTGTTTCATTTATTAGCAAGCTTCCCTAACATTGTATTGTTAATTCGATTTCAACTTCAATCAATTCAATTTAAAATCTTAATTATGAAAAAGTGTACCCTCCTCCTTTTTTTGATGTCCTGTGCTTTTTTACAAGCTCAGATCGTGACCATTCCCGACACTAATTTTAAAAACACCTTGGTGAATGTTATTTGTGTAGATACAGACGGTGACGAAGTCCCCGATTCTGATGCAGACACCAATGATGACGGTGAAATACAAGTAAGCGAAGCAGAAGCTGTTTTGGGGTTATTTGTTTCTTCTTACGGCATCGTTTCCTTAGCAGGAATTGAAAGCTTTGTAAATCTAGAAGTCCTGCATTGCGGCAGTAACCAATTGGTTGAAATGGACCTCTCACAAAACCCAAATCTCAGGGTATTGGTTTGCAACAGCAATGAGCTAAATAGCTTAAGCCTCACACAAAATAGCAACCTCATCGAGTTATGGTGTGCTAGCAATAACTTAACCGAGCTAGATCTTTCTCAAAACATAAGTCTCGAATGGCTATCGTGTGGCGCCAATGAGCTAACCACTTTGGACCTTACCCAAAACGAAAATCTTGGAAGGGTAAACTGTGCTGCCAATAATTTAACAAGCTTGTATACGGCTAATCCTAATCTTACCGAAATCTATTGCTGGATGAATCAGATAACAAGTTTAGATGTATCGCAAAACCCAAACTTAGTAATCCTGTCCTGTAGGGACAATCAATTAATAGAGTTATATGTTGATAACGGGAACAATGTAAATATCGAAACCATGTTGGCATACAACAATCCTGACCTTTTTTGTATTCAGGTAGACGATGAAACCGTTACCCCTCCTACTTGCGATATAGATAACCACAATGGATGGTGCATAGACGATTGGGCAAGCTACAGCAATGAATGTATTCTTGATGTTAATGACTTCGACGCCATTGCCATTGCATTCTATCCAAATCCCGCAACAGACCTTTTAAACATTAGTTCACAGAACCCCATAAGTAGTATAAAAATATATGCCTTAAACGGTGCGCTTGTAAAAGATGAAGGTGACAATTCGCAAATCGATGTGTCTTATTTAAAAGCAGGTATATACATGCTAAAAATCACTATAAATGGTTCCACTTTCTATAAAAAATTCATAAAATCCTAAATCAATTACTTATAACATGAAGGAACTCCTGCCTACGCAGGAGTTTTTTATACGCTGATTTTCAAAGGGTAACAAATCATAACAATTGGGATATGCTTATGAAAAAGAAAAGCAAATCTAAAATCAATTGTTATGAAAAATTCAAGAAAATCAAGTAGCATACTACTTACACGAATGGGCTTGGCAATACTTTTTGTATTCATGAGTATTGGCATCCAAGCACAAGAAAAAGAAACGAACTTTAAACTACTCACCCCAGGTGTAATTGCCCAAGGGGAATCCTTTACGGGAACCGTAGTTGAAGAAACTGAAGAAGGAGCCATTCCCCTAAAGGAAGGAAGTCAAATTGAGATTATGGGTACCGTGGTCGAAGTGGGGAAACAAGGAAAAGTTGAAATTCCCGCCTGTACCGAAATCTCAGGGAGTTATTCCCTGTTGGCTAATATTGTCTCGGTGGTGGGTAATCCCAACCTCAGCAATACGGTCATTACAACAAGTAGCGCCACCTTTATTCCTGTATCCAACACGGTTTCCAATACCATAGAAATTTGGGATACCCCAGACATTATAAGTCAAGGGGAACTCATTACGGTAGAAGGCACCAATATGGACCTGTTAACCCAAGAAACGCTGGAAGGGATCAATGGAAACTCCATTTCGTTGACCGAAGTGTCTTCTTCCTATTTCGAGTCGCAGTATTTGGTGTCCGAAAACCTTCCCGAAGGGGATTATCGTTTTTCGGCTAAAGATGGTGAAGGAACCGTATATCGTTCCGAAGAACTATGTACCCGTCCTACCATAGAAATGCAGGGACCTCCCCTAAAACATGTGGGACAACGTGGAAAAATTATGTTATCTGTCAATACAGATGGCGTCATTATTCTCTCAGGTGGTTTACCCATCATCCAATTGCAGCCTACCAAGGACATGGTTCCTTTGACCAATGGCAGCTACCGTATACCCGTAGAAGCTGGAAAAACCATCAAGATTCCCTTTAAGGCAAGACAGGTGGGACAGTATACCGTTTCGGCGCGGATCTATTCTGAAACGACCCTTCCTGATGAATTCATAGAAGATTCGGCAATGATAAATGAACTCTCGACAAACATAGTATATGATGAAGTAAGCGATGAAACCATCATTACATCAGAGGTTCAGGTAATTACTGAAGAGGGAACTGTCGTAAGCAATACACCTGTGGAAGGTGTCTTATGTCACCCCGATGGCTTGGAGTCTATCACGGTTATACCTAACGAAACAGGGGTTGCTACTATTACAACATCTGTATCCGGGCAAGTTCCAAAGGATCTTATTTCATTCTACCCATTGGAAGTAGCTGGTTTTTTGATTGCCCAAGAAGCGGTAGATGTAGTTCCCGAGAATTGTAACCAAGAAGACGTTATAGATGAAGATCTCTTGGAAAAATTCAAAGATATCTATCTGGAAAACAAAAAAGTATGGGGGAACTACCAAGGAATCTGCGGTAGCGGGCTTGTGGAATTAGCAAGAACAGACCCCAAAGCTTATCAAGATTTTGTGGACTACGAAAACAAGATAACCGAGTGGTTGGAGGGTTTGAATGAAAATGCCGACAAGAACGAAGATGAAGATTTCGACATTCTCGAGGGTATGCGTGAAACTTATGAGACCAATAAAAAGGTCTGGGGAA
>JANQKN010000112.1 GCA_028281065.1 Flavobacteriaceae bacterium
AAATCCGCATTTTTCGTGCAAATGGATACTGACCCGATTTTGCGAAAAAATACCCGCATGCAAGGTCCAAAACCCTTCTTTTTCACTTTCGGTAATAAGGTGCAACAGTAATTTTGTTCCTACTCCTTTGCCTTTAGCTGCGTTTGAAACATAAAGGGTATTTTCGGCAACCCCTTTGTATACTTCCCTTTTGGACATTGCACTTAAAGCACACCACCCCAGTACTTCCCCATTGTGTACCATTACATAGCGGCAGACAGGCAAGAATTTACGATTCCAGGTTTCCCAATCCGGGACTTTGGTTTCGAAAGTTGCTATTCCAGTGGCAAGGCCTTCTTCATAGATCCTTGCTACATGGGGATAATGTTCTCGGGCTAAGGGAAGAATTTCCATGATTTAACAACAACCACTTCCTGGGTCGCACCCTACCTCAGCATTTTCTGCTTCAACAGTTTCAGGAACCCCACAGGTTTCCTTGGCCTTGCAATCTGTTTTTTGCACGGCCAATTTAAGGAGTAAGTTGTTTCCGTGTATTTCGTAATCGTTAACAAATAGTTGCGCTGTATGGAATAGGGAATTGCTATATTCGAACTTTACCTCTGAAGAAAGATCGTATGCCTTCATTCTCCCTACTTTGTTGAGGATGCCCATAGCTTTATAGGTGGACATGAATTCGGTTTTACCAAGCTCCGATGGGCTTTCCCACAATTGAATGATCGTTTCGTTCCATGCGTCCGAATTGGCTCCGCAGTCTACCGAATCGATCTTTATGTGTTTTACTTCGGTAATATGGTAATTGGCTCCGACCAATTGATTGGGAGCATATTCAAATAACAGCGATTTATCTTGATGGCTTTGCAATAGCTCTAACAACTCTTGTGTTTTCATACTGAATGAACTTTGGGGTTAACAACATTTTTGTTCGGTGGTTTCAAAGAAATCCTGAAACAACTCCTTCAAGGCAGTAAGTTTATCTTTGTTTATGGTGTACAACTGGCTTTTGCCCACAAATCGGCTTTTCAACAAACCCGACTTTTTGATTACCTGCAAATGCTGGGAAGTGGTAGGTTGTGAAAGCCTAATATTGCCAGCTATTTGCATGCAAGAACAACCTTCGCAATCGCCAATGTAGTTGAGGATAGAGATACGTGCTGGATGTGACAACACCTTGGCCATGTCCGCCAACTGATTTACCTGAACAGAGTGTAAGAAACGTTTTGAAACTCCCATAATACATAATTTATATATCGCAATATTACGATAATAAATAAAAACAAAAAAGTCTTTGAGGTATTTTTCAAAGACTTTAACTTTTTAGAACCAAGGTTTTTTACCTACTTGGTAGGTCTGATAGAACTCTTCGTCACTCTTGGTTAGGTAGATGATTCCTTCTATAAGCCCAATGGCACTAGTAGCCATAATAACGAGGATTCCGATTCCAACGCAAGCGAGTATATAACCTGCTAGCGTTATAATCGCAAGGATAATCCCTTCTTTTTGGTATCCTAGGATGAATTTATGGATTCCCAAGGAACCTAGGAAGATGGCTAAAAGCCCTGCAAGGAGTTTTTTGTTTTCCCCACTATTGGTGGCTTCGTTCCAGCTTTCCTTAAACTCTTTAGCGGATTCTTTTGCTTCGTTGGCAGCCTCGTTTGCCTTGTCCTTTAGGTCATCCCCAAGGTTGTTGTTTTCTTCAGACATGATGTTGATATTTGGTAATTAGTGAGTTATAAATGTAAAAAAATTATTTATAAAAACGCACTGTCCACAGGTTCCCAAAGTTCAATTTTATTTCCTTCGGGGTCTAGGATCCAACCAAATTTTCCATAGTCGTATTCTTCCATTTCCCCTACGATAGTAACGCCTTCCTCTTTTAATACCTTTAAAAGCTCGACCAGGTTTTCTACCCTAAAGTTCATCATGAACTGCTTTTGGCTGGGATTAAAATATTGTGTATCCTGAGTAAAGGGGCTCCACTGTGTGGAACATTTTTTCCCTTCTTCGTCACGCCACCAGAAGGTCCATCCGTATTGGTCGGTTGGGATTCCCAAGTGTTCTTTGTACCATTTCTTTATGTTGTCTGGGTTTTCTGTTTTGAAGAAAAAACCTCCCAGACCCGTTACTCTTTGTTTCATTTTTTTCGGTTTTTAGATTCTTGTAAATTGGTTTCGTAAATGCTTATCCAGTCTTCTACAGACAATTTTTTGGAAAGCTCCGCGATGAGATCATAGGGGATGTCATCTACTTTTTTGAATCGGATACAACTCTTCCCCATATCCAGCTTATATTTACAATGCTTTGGGTATTCTGCCACAAACCAATCCAATAGTTCTTTTTTGGCATAAATCCCAGAGTGGTACAGAGCCACAAAGTTCTTTTGTGATGCAATGTTCATGAAAGGGAGTGGATCTTTTGGGTTGCAATGGTATCCGTCGGGATATACCGAATGCGGTACATAAAACCCAATCATTTTATAGTTGATGCCTTCTTCAAACCCTTTGGGAATGTTCTTTTTTACCGTCTGTCGTAGTTTTTCTACCGGGCCTTTTCGTTCTTCGGGTAGCTGTGCTATGTATTCAGCTACTGTGTCTGCTTCGTATTGCATAATTCTATTATTTGCGTTGTAATATTAAAGATGAGATTAAACTTATTATAAATCCTATGACAAAAACTGTCAAAAACATGACAAGGGAACCTACCGTTGTACTGCTGAATAGTTCCTTCTGCGATTCCATTTTTTCCAAGGCTTCTTCCAGTTCAGCTCCAGACAGGTTTGACTTGATCTCGGCTACATGGTAATTGTAATAATCGGCAGTGAAATTAGGGTCGATAACTTCCACATAAACAGCATTTATAACTGCAAAGGCCACAGAGGCAAAAAGGCTTATTAATAATCCAATAGATAAAGCTTTCCCAAAGGAAACTTTTCCATCGCTTATCTTATCCCGATAATGTTTTATCCCCAACCATATAAAGCTTAAAGAGACGACTATGGTCGTGTATCCTATGATCTCCCGTGTGGAGTAATCCAATTCTTTTCCTATGTACAACCCTATAGAGAAAAGAACAACAATAGTAATGAACGAATAAATACCGTAACGTGTAACAGTTTTTTTCATAATATTTTAAAGTTAGTGATTTTGGACAAATGTAGAGCAGGCAAGGAATTGAGGACTCATACTAAAGTACCAAAACCACTCCTACTTAAGTAGGATTTCACTTTTACGGGATAATACGCATTTCTTTAGCACGCTGTATAGCTTGGGTGCGGCGCTTGGCATCCAGTTTGGGGAAGAGGTTGGAAATGTGGGTTTTTATGGTGCTTTCGGAAACAAACAACTGGGAAGCAATCTCCTTGTTGGATAAGCCTTCGGATATCTTTATCAATATTTCATACTCCCGCTTGCTAATGCCCAATTCCGAAATTTTATCCTCATCAATTTCACCTATTGGGATTTGTGCCTGCTTTTTGTGCAGACTTTTTTTGTTGATGTAGATGCCTATAAAGAAGAAAATAAGTGCAATAGCTGCGATGGCAAATTCGATCCCAAGATTTCCGGTAGTAATGGAATACTTGCTCAACTGAAACAAAGTGAGCAAGGCAACAATAAGGGCTCCAAAAACAAAAACGGTTTTTTTCACACCTAAAAGTAGAAAAATATCTAGTTATTTCTTAATGATCTTTTTGGTAAAAACTGTAAGTGCGTTGTGATCTCTAATTTGAAGGAAATAGATGCCTGATGAAATTTCGGTCACGGGGATTTCTAGATGTACAAGTTTTCCTTGAAGCACTTTTTTACCTTCCAAATTAAATAAGCTATACTCTAAGCTCACAGGATTCTGAATGGTAAATAATATTTTATGGGTAACAGGATTGGATACGATTTCGATCCCATACGGGTTAAAAGCTTCAGTATTCAAACTACAATTTACAGTGGTCAAGGATTCCAATGGACAATCCGAAGCCAGGTATTCCGTCATGGTAGCGCCACCGTATACTTGACCTGTTTGGGATACCAGATCGGCCAACAGTTCATAATTTTCAGTTTCCAAATCGTACCTGTACAACTTAGCAAATTGATCCATGGCATAGATGGTGTTGGTGTCGCAATCCACAAAATCATTTACAAAAGTCCACAATAAAGGGACCGAACAGCCTACATTGTAAGTTTCTGTGCCATTGTAGGCTTTAATAAAGTCGTTAAGAAACCCAGGGAATACTAAATTCCCTTTATAGAATGTATAATCTCCCGGAGAGGAAATCTGGGAATCCACAAAAGTGGTTGTGCCTGTATCCAGACTGTAAGAATAGAGCTCTTGAGCAAGCCATCTGCTGGTAAGAAGCTCATTATTGGCATTACAAACCAAAGAGGTGTAGGAATCCCCTTCGGGTAAATTAGCAACTGGAATAAAAGTTTCGTTTGTAAGATCAATCTCTATAAGGGTCCACACATTGGTTACGCCAAAGAGGCGCCCATCGGGAGAAAAAGCCAGATCGGTAATAAAGCCTGCTTCTGAAGTGGGAATGCCAAATAGATCGGTTACGGAAAGATCATTAACATTAACTATCTTGATTTCATTAAAACTATTAACGATATAGATTTCTTGAGCGTTATGTGTGATCGAAAACAAAAGAAACCCCAAAACCAAGAGAGATTTTTTCATAACAAAGCCGTAATTCGTTGATTTTTAATAAAATTACGAAAAATGCTTCAGAATTTTTTCAACTATGGTTTGAGCCAGTTTTATTTTGCTCTCTAGCGTCCATCCCGCCACATGGGGACTTAAGATTACATTGTCCATTTTTAGTAATTCTTCAAATTCCGAAGGCATTTCTGAAGTAAAAAGGGACTCGAACGATAGTTTTTCATATTCCAGGACATCCAGTCCAGCTCCAAGGATTCTCCCGTCGTTAAGGGCTTTGACCAAATCTTTGGTCACGACACTCTTCCCTCTAGCGGTATTAAGGAACCAAAATGGTTTTTTGAATTCCGAAATAAACGCTTCATTCACCATTTTATCTGTTAAAGGGGTCCAGGGGGTGTGAAGGCTCACCACATCGGCCATTTCCTGTAGTGTTTTTAAGGAAACCTGTGTAGCGTTTTTGTTTCCAACCCCTTCTTTTATATCATAGCAGAAAACGGTACAATTAAAACCTTTTAGTTTTTTGGCAAAGGCTTTACCCATGTTTCCGTAGCCAATAATTCCCACGGTCTTCCCGTCCAATTCCACACCGCGGTGCATTTCCCGTTCCCACCTGCCGGATTTTATGCTGCTATCGGAGCTGTTTAGCTTATTGAACAAGGACAGTAACATACCCAATGCATGCTCCCCCACGGCGTTTTTGTTTCCTTCAGGAGCAGCGATGAGGCGTATTCCTTTCTTTTCGGCATAGGGGATGTCGATACTTTCCAACCCTGCACCTACACGGGCAATGAACTTTAGGTTTTGGGCAGCATCAATGAAGGTTTTGTCTACCTTAAATCGGCTTCGGATGACGATGCCGTCATAATTGCCAATAATTTTTTCAACCTCTTCTTTGGAAGAAGTGTAATCTTCATTGTTTTTAAAACCCGCTTGCTCCAATTGCTCTATAAGCAGGGGATGGTTTTGGTCTAGGTGGAGGATTTTCACGGCGTCAGATTTTGGGATATTCGCTCTGGGTTCGCTCATGCTCTACATTGCCAGTATGTTTGGTGGCGATCTTTTCGAAAAGCAACAGATGCACTTCCTCGTCCCCAATGCTTTTGGGACAGTGTTCCACCCCTTTGGGAACTACAATGATTTCCCCTTCCTTAACGATTTCTACTTTGTCCCTAAAATGCATTTCCAAGGTGCCTTTCTGAACATAAAAAAGCTCATCCTCGTCATCGTGCTTGTGCCAAACAAATTCCCCTTGGATTTTGGCCAAGATCACTTGCATATCGTCTACAGTTGCAATTTGATGAGGGTGCCATTGCTTGGAAAATTTACTGAATTTTTCCTTGATGTTGATTGTATTCATAGTGTTCTTTTTTTGATTTGATCTTTTACAAAATCCACTAATTGGTTGAAGTTTTCATCTCCGATTTCATCTTTGCCGATAAAGTAAATCCCAGGCAGACCATATTGTGAATAGATAAGCAAGGTATCTTCTACAACTTTGGCTTTTGATATGGCTTCCCATTTCAATTCAGCTTTGGCCAATGCATCTTCATATCGAAGCCAAACGTCATTAAATTCCCAAATAGTTGTTTTGTCACTGGAAGCTGCCAATTCGGTGAATTTTTCATTTAACATATAGAATTCCTTCTTAGCCTTGCTGTGATAAGAAAAAACATTCAACACATTAAGGGCGAAATAAATAGCAAATGCAAAAAACAGGAATGTTGCAAACGAATGCCCCAGATATAAGGCAATACCACCAAAAGCGGAAAGCCCTATAACATAAACAATATTCCTTTTATTCATGATTAATCGATCTTCCCACAGTTCTTTAAAAACCAAGACTTTTTGTTTTTCTGAGATTTCTCGACTAAAAGGAATTTCAAATTTCATACGGCTTTATTTTAAAAACAAATTACGAATTTCCTCTGGAATTTTAGCGGGTTTTAAACTTTTGGAATTCAATAGACACCAAAGGGTTTTGGCTTCGACGATGACTTGATTATTTGCACTGTTTATAAGGGTATATCTCCGTTCGCTTTTTGCCCCTTCGCTATAGGCAACCCAAGTACTAAGCTCCAATTCATCGCCTTCAAAGGAAGCAGCTTTGTAATCGATGGTGTGGCTAAGGACGTACCAAACGTATTGTTGTTGTATTTCGTTATGGGCGTTGCGTTGCCAATGAGCTTCGGCTGCATCCAAGCACCATTGCAGATAGGCTAGGTTGTTTACATGATTTCTAGCATCGATGGCCGAAGATGGAACCCTAAACCGATGCTTAAAAACCTCTGCTTCCATTAAAAGCCCAGTATGATTTGCGAAATGTAAAAGAAAAGGAAAATCCCAAAGATATCGTTGCTCGTAGTAATAAAGGGTCCTGTGGCAATAGCAGGGTCTATACCTCTCTTATCCAATATGATAGGTACAAATGTACCAACTAAGGCAGCTACAATAATGACGCATAGCATGGAAATAGCAATGGTAAAGCTTACCAATTGATCCAGGCCAGCTATAAAGCCAAAAAGAATAACCAACAAGCCTAGGGCAAGTCCGTTGATAAGAGCTAGCCCGACCTCCTTTAAAAGACGATTCAGCAAACTTCCCTTAATGATATCGTTGGCCAAACCCTGTACAATAATCGCACTGGATTGTACCCCAACATTTCCTGCCATAGCGGCAATAAGCGGTGTGAAGAAAAACAGCACGGGAAATTTACTCAAGGCTTCATCGAACCCCTGCATAATATAAACACTCCCCAGTCCTCCGAAAAGACCCAAAACCAACCAAGGCAAACGGGCACGGGTTAGGAGCCATACATTGTCATCGGCCTCTACATCTTGCGAAATACCTGCTGCCAACTGATAGTCTTTTTCCGCTTCATCTTTAATGAAGTCTACAATATCGTCGATGGTAATACGGCCCATAAGGATGCCGCTTTCATCCACTACAGGAATGGCTTCTAGGTCGTATTTCTGCATGATCCTAGCTACTTCTTCGTTTTCGGTATGAACGGTAACATAATCTACCCTAGGGATATATACATCACTAATATGTGCCTTTTCCGAAGCAGTAAGCAAGTCCTTAAGGGAAAGCCGCCCTTTTAGCAAACCATCCTTGTCCGTTACGTAAATAGAGTGTACACGGGTTACGTTTTTGGCTTGTCGCCTCATTTCCCGAACACAGCCAGCCACGGTCCAGGTTTCCTTAACCTGTATAAGCTCTTTTGCCATAAGGGCGCCGGCAGTATCTTCATCATAGGTAAGAAGCTCGACGATATCGGCAGCATGCTCCTCGTCCTCGATCTTCTCGATTACCTCCAACTGGATATCCTCATCCAACTCGGCGACCACATCGGCAGCGTCGTCCGTGTCCATTTCTTCCAGCTCTTTGGCAATTTCCTTAGGGGAGAGTCGGTCTAGGATTTTTTCCCGAACGTCTTCATCCACTTCCATCAGAGCCTCAGAGGTAATTTCACTTTCCAGGGATTTGATTAGGAATGTAGCGTCGTCGGATTTCAGTTCCTCGAGGATTTCGGCAATGTCGGCAAAGTGATATTCCTTAAGGTGTTCCTTTAGGCCAAGACCGTCCCTTTGGGCAATGAGATGCTCAATATGCTGAACGAATTCACTTGTGAGTTGAAATGCCATCGTCCTGTATTTTTTGGGTGAGGTGAATAAACTCGGTAACCGAAAGTTGCTCCGGACGCTGGGCAAATATAGTATCTTCTTTTAGTTTATTGGATAGATTGAATGTTTTTAAACTGTTACGAAGTGTTTTTCGCCTTTGTTGAAAGGCGGTTTTTACAACCCTAAAGAACAGCGATTCGTCACAGGGGAGGCTAAAGTTTTCCTTTCGGATTAATCGTAATACACCACTATCTACTTTTGGGGGAGGATTAAAAACCCCAGGTTTAACCGTAAAAAGATATTCCGCATCGTAAAAGGCTTGAGTAAGTACCGATAAGATTCCATAGGTTTTACTCCCTTCCTTTTCACAGATGCGTTGTGCCACTTCTTTTTGAAACATACCCGTAAACTCTGGAATACGATCACGTTCCTCCAATGTTTTGAAAACAATTTGCGATGAAATATTATAGGGAAAGTTCCCTGTTATGGCAAAGGGAGCCCCTTTAAACAAAATGGAAAGATCGAATTTTAAAAAATCGGCTTCTACAATTTCCAGGTTTTTTTGAGGGTAGTTGTTTTGCAGGTAAGCAATGGATTCGGTATCCAGGTCCATGGCAATTACCTCGAGGGGCTTTTTAATAATGTACTTGGTGAGAACTCCCATTCCGGGCCCTATTTCCAGTACACGATCATATCCATTAAGGGTAAGGGTGTCGCCAATTTTTTCGGCAATCCGTTCGTCGTGCAAGAAGTGTTGCCCAAGGTGTTTTTTTGCTCTTACAGGATCGTGCATATTGGTATCAAAGGTAGGTGAATTATTAGAGTATTTCGAACTGATTTTGAACGGTTTTTAATTCGCTTCAAGGCATATTGCAGGTAAAAAATTATAACAGGTCGTTAAAAAATGCACTTCAACGAATAAAGCTACACTTGAACTAATAAATGTAGGAAAATTCCGTTTATGACTTAGATTTGCGCTGAATCTAACCAGTTAAAGTCAATTCACACAATGAGAAATTACGTTTTCGTAATCCTCGCTATTTTCTGTACCATGCAGGTGCAAGCCCAAGGATTCGTTAGTGGCGATACCAATTCAGAAATGGCCGAGGCCTCCTCAGATTACACCCTCAACAAAATAGGTGATAACGGTTTTAAATTCGAAACCCTCACAACAGGAATAAACTCGAAATATGCAGATTACGGGTCAGGACTCTTTATGGGAAAATTCATTTCCTTTTCCGCAAGAAAGATTGGAGCCATAGCTCCCAAAGATCCTGCTACCAATGAACCTTTCACGAAGCTTTATTGCAGTGATATTTTAGAAAACTACGACCTCACCCGTCCGCTTTTGTTTTCCAGTATCCTAAACAAGAATGAAAACTTGGCAACGGTATCCTTTTCACAGGATGGAAATGTAATGTTCTTCACCAAAAACAAGGATGGGGATACTCAGCATTACCAATTGTATCGTGCAGAACTGAACCCGGAAAGACAGGGGGAATGGATTAAAATGACCAAGCTTCCGTTCAATAGCGATGGTTATTCGGTAGAGAACCCACACCTTAGCAAAGATGGCAAAACCTTGTATTTTGCCTCCAACATGCCGAGTTCCAAAGGAGGTTATGATATCTTTAAAGTAGAGGTACATGGTCCCGATAGTTATGGAGAAGTAATGCCTATAGAAGGACTTATTAATACTGAAAAAGACGAAAAGTTTCCACACCTTTCCGTAGACGAGAAGTTTATGTTCTTTTCTTCCAAAGGGCATGAAAACTTTGGAGGGTACGATGTTTTTAAATCACGCAGAACCAAAAAAGGATATGTGACCATCCTTAACTTAGGGAATACCATCAATACTCAAAAAGATGAGATTGCCTTTGTTCCCGCAACCGAAAGGATAGGCTATATCACCTCCAATAAAGAAGGAGGGTATGGGAACCACGACATCTACCGAATTACCGAGTATGTACTTAAGCAAACGGTGAGTGGTAAAGCGATCGATTTCGAAACGGGAATCCCATTGGCAAATGCAGAAGTAAAACTGATCGATACCGATGGTACCGAAGTAGGGAACATGATTACCAACGAGAAAGGGGAGTTCAATTTCCCGCTTTCTTCTTTCGAATACTATACCATAGTATCTGGCAAGGAAGGTTTTTATAAAGGATCTACTATATTCAATACAGACAATAGGACACCAGAATATGAAGCCGATGTTACCTTAAAGGCTATCCCTGCTCCTATTGTGGTTGAAGAAGAGAAAAGCTACATAAAGATAGACAACATCCTGTTCGATTACGACAGTGCCAAGATCAAGGAAATTTCCAAGATCACCCTTAACAAGGTAGTGGCAACCCTTAACGAAAACCCAGAGATTTCGGTGGCCTTGGGTGCGCATACCGACTTTAGGGGGAACGATGCTTACAATATGAAGTTATCGGACCGCCGTGCCGCTTCGGCTGTTGCCTATCTAATATCCAAAGGTATTTCCAAAGATCGTCTTACATCCAAAGGATATGGAGAGTCGCAACCTGTTATCGATTGTAGTCCTTGTTCTGAAAAAGAACACGAGACCAACCGAAGAATCGAATTTATAATAATGGAAAACTAACTAACCGAGTTACACTTCCAGAATCCCCGCAACAACCCGATAGTTTACTGTCGGGTTATTTTTTAGAACTCACAAACGACTTCCAACTCGGTACGGAATGCTACGAACTTCCCTTCAAAAGGTTTGCTCTGCCCGCGGAGAGTTGCCGCATCTTCTTCATAGTATTTATCCAATGTAGCTTTGCTGTCGGTTCTGTATTGTACCGAATAGGTAATGCCCCCCATTTCCTCTTCTACTTGAACACGGGTCATTAAGGCTTTGGAAAACTTACCGGTTTCCAGCATGGCAGGAATGTGTTCTTCCTGCATCCATTTTAACCATGTTTCGTGAATGCTTTCATCTATGTTAATAGTTACATTGTATATGTACACGCTGTTGGGTATTAAGTTGGGTTAGTAATGCTTGTGACTTTGCTAATTGATCTCGTCGCCCCGCAACATTCTAAATCGCTTACGGGCTTCGACAAAGAAAATACTATCTGCAAAGTTAAAGATGATCTGCTCGTAAAGGTCTTTTGCTTTCTGTGGCTGATCCAACGGACCTTCATACAATTTTGCCAGACGGAAATGGGCATCGTCTGCAAGGATATCATCGTTATAAAATTCGATGATCTTCAAGTAGTTGGCTTCCGCTTTGGTGAATTCGTTGGTCTCTTCATAAACAGCACCTTGTTTTAAAAGTGCTTCGTCCTCGATCATTTCTCCCTTGTGGTTGGTAAGGATGTCGTCGAGGTTCGTTATAGCTTCGCTATATCTATTCTGAAGTACCAACAGATCGGCTCTAGCAAACTTCTTTAAAGCAGTTTGGGTAGAGTCTTCCAAGGAATTATCCCGAATCATTAACGAAAGCTCCATAGCATCATTGGCAATAAGCTGTGAGGCCGATTTTTTAAGGACATCCAGTTGAATGAGGGACCATTCAAAATCGCCTTTGTAGTAACTGGTTCGGGCAACCTTAAACCGCGCTTCTTGTGCCAAGCGATCATTTTTCACTTTTTTCTGAACTTGGGAATAATAGATAAGCGCCTGATTGAATTTTTCATCAAAAACAAGGATGTCCGCCAACTTCAATTTAATGCGTGACTCTTGATACACAGAGAGTCTCTTTTTGGATAGCTTTTTTAGGTTGTCTATGGCTTCCTCCTTCTGCCCAAACTTAAAGGCCAAAAAATCATTGTAATCCAATTGTAGACTGTACGTTTCTGGGCCATATCCGTATTGGTCGAACAGGTCTAGGAACTGTTGTTTTATCTTTGGGTAATCTTCCTTTTGGGCGAGTTTCAGTTCAATATTCATTAAATACTGGTATCCTGAAATTTCGGCTTCGGGCGTAGTGGCTTTTTCTATAACAAAGTCCGCAACTTCTTTGGCATCTGCATAGCTTTTTTCATCAATAGCGATTCGTAGCAGATCGATAATACCCCTTAGGTCTTCATCGGTTCGCTTGTAGATAGCCTTTTCCTGAACGAATGCTTTTTTGAAATCTTTTTGTTGAATGAACAACCAACTCAACATTTCGTTATAGAGGATCTCAGGATTGCCCTGCAGTTTCTTAAGCAGTGTTTTTTTAAGCACTACATTGGCTTCGTTGTTGGGGTCCTCATTTATGTAGAAACTGAAGTTCCGTTCTGCCGAAGGACGGTACGCTGCGTTGGATTCTATAAGATCGATATACTTTTCGAACATGAGTTCCAGTTTGCCCTGCTCGCCATAAATACGGGCGAGTTGCCCGTTGTAATCCCTGCCAGGGTCTAATTCCATAGCCCTTTCGTAAACGGTGGCAGCTTGATCCAAAAGGCTGTAATCGCTAAAGGTCCTTCCCACGATATAGGCATAAATAGGATTCTCCTCTATGGATTGGATCGCTTTTTGGTATTCGATATCGGCTAAACTGTCTTTGTCTTGAAGGGTATAATTGTGCCCCAGCTCTACATAGTACCTGGGGTATTTTCTACGACCATTTAATTTGTCCCGTAGGGCTTTTTCTGCTTCCTCGTAATTTTCTAATTGCTGGTAGGTTCTTACCAAATAGAGGAATTGCCCACTATTTCCGGGGTTTTGCTTTACCAGTTTTTTAAAAATGGAAAGCGCTTTTTCATACTCGCCTTGTTCAAAATAATTCTTGGCCAAGCCTTCACTTTGTCCAAAGGAAAGTTGGGAAACGAATACAATTAAAATAACGAGTACAGTTCGCATGGGGTAAATATACGCAATAGAGTTCTTAAAAATATCTCAAATATTGGGCCGCATTCCCCTTAAAAAAGAACTTGCTTAGTTAATGATGTCGAAACCACAGTAAGGAACCAAAACTTCGGGGATCTTAATCCCTTCAGGAGTTTGGTAATTTTCCAATATCCCAGCCAACACCCTTGGCAATGCCAAAGCACTTCCGTTTAGGGAGTGGGCTAGTTTGTTTTTACCATCGGTATCCTTAAAACGCAACTTTAAACGGTTGGTCTGGAAGGTTTCGAAATTGGAAACGGAAGAAATCTCCAACCAACGGTCCTGTGCAGTGGAAAATACTTCAAAATCATAGGTAAGGGCAGAAGTAAAACCAAGGTCACCCCCACACAGACGTAGGATTCGGTAAGGGAGTTTCAATTCGTTTAGAATTCCTTTTACATGTTCTACCATGCCGTCCAAGGCGGCATAACTATTATCGGGATGTTCAATACGAACGATTTCAACTTTGTCAAACTGGTGTAAACGGTTTAGTCCGCGAACATGCGCCCCATAACTTCCTGCTTCACGACGGAAACAAGGGGTGTATCCCGTACAGGTAATAGGGAGTTGGTTGTGCATTAATAGGTCACCACGAAAGAGGTTGGTTACGGGAACTTCGGCGGTTGGGATTAGGTAAAGATCGTCCATCCCAACATGGTACATCTGTCCTTCCTTGTCGGGCAATTGTCCTGTTCCGTATCCACTGGCTTCGTTTACCAAATGGGGTACTTGGTATTCGGTATAACCCGCCTCGGTGTTTTTATCCAAGAAATAAGTGATCAAGGCACGTTGCAGTCGTGCTCCTTTTCCTTTGTATACGGGGAAACCTGCACCCGTGATCTTAACGCCCAATTCAAAATCGATAAGGTCGTATTTCTTAGCCAGTTCCCAATGGGGTAAGGCATCGCTTTCCAAGGTGGGGACATCACCTTCGCGGTATACCTCTTCGTTGTCGTTTTCGTCTGTTCCAGCAGGAACCAGTTCGTTCGGGATATTGGGTAGGGTGTACAACAACTCCTTCAATTTATCTGCAGCATCGTTCAATTGTTGTTGTAGGTCCTTGCTCTGATCTTTTAATTGAGTGGTTTTCTCTTTGAGCAAGTTGGCCTTTTGGGTTTCCCCATTCTTGAACAACATCCCTATTTCTTTAGAAAATGTATTGGACTGTGAAAGGGTTTCGTCCAACTTTGCTTGGGTAGCCCGTCGCAATTCGTCCATAGACAATACTTCTTCAAGCAAATCTTTGGCATCCAACCCTCTTTTGGTCAACGCCGTGATGTAAGCTTCCTTGTGCTCTCGAATGTTTTGTACCTGTAACATTTTCCTTCAAATTTTAAAGAGGGCAAAGTTAGGGAAAAAGAGGGTTTAAGGGAAGTTTTGGATTTATTCTTTTTTGGCCTTGCTATGATAATCTTCGGGAGACGGCAATATCCAGTCGTGATGCTTTAAGGGAAACCATTTTTCTTGAGCCAGATCCACTTCGGGATCGATAAGGGGATGGTATACCCCGCCGTTTATTTTCACTTTGCAATTGGCATAAACAGCTACGTCCTTACCTTTCTCCATTTCCAAGTCATGGATGCGTTGCGCCAACTGCCAGATAAGATCGGGTTTGGTCTGTACGTTTCGCTTCTGTTTGTTGGAAAGAAGGTCTTTGTAAGGGTAACGGGTGCGTTCACCAGTGGCTTTGTCCTCTATCCAAACATGGAGGATGCCAGAACGCGAACGGAGCATCATGCGCCAGCTAAGGCGATGGCCTTCTTCGGTCCATAGCACATCGTCGGTAAAAAACCAATGCCGTAAAGGAAGCCCAATCTGAACCAAAAAATAAATACTGAAAACTACAATAGCCGGTTTTGCCGAGGAAGGAACTTTGACTTCATCTCCAGCATACACTTCCCGTTTTAGTTTGAATCGCTTTATCAATGTTTCTGAAGAGAAAAAGAAAAAGGCAAAAGCAATGGACATATAAGGGAAGATCCCAATCTGGAAAACCACCGAGTTGAATAGATGAAAAAACAAAGAGAGCCCAAAGGCCAATACCCGTGTTTTCCGCCATAGAAATAAGGGTATGATGAGTAGGTCGAAGAACAGCCCAAAATAGGAAATACTATAATGAACCCATGTTTGCTGAAGCAATTCACCTATCAACCAATAGTCACTTTTACCCAACATGAGTAATGTAGGGGCTTTTAGGTTCCACCAGTCGGGGTACATTTTTGCAATGGCCGCATAGGTAAACACGATAAACACCTGAAGGATCAGTATCACCTTTACCCATCGGGGCATGGAAAACGACTTTAAGGCAGGGTTCTTTTTTGCATCTACCGAAAGCCATCGGTTGGCAGGAAGAAAAGCCATGATCCAACAAAGAAGCATCATGAGGTAATAATGGTTGTTGTAGGATGTTTTTTGCATGAGGTAGACACTGGTCCACAACAGCGCATAGGAAAACATGGCAAAACGGTATTTGTAACCCACCATAACCATAATACCCAAAACCCCTAGGGTAGCAAAGTAGAAATACATTCCCATACCGGGGAGCGGTTGGAGAAAATCGAAACCTATGAAGTTGAAGGTAAATTGAGGGTCGACAAACACACGCTTAACCCATCCTGTGGCAATAGCCCCAAAACCTTCGGCAGCAATTAAAAAGCCAAAAGCGATCCGCCAAAGGACCAATCCTGTATTATCTATTTGTTTGAATAAAAACTTATTCATGGGTTTCTAAAAAATTCCTGGCAAAACGTTCGTCCTCTTTTATGGCTTCAACTAACAGTTCTACAGAATTAAAATGGGCTTCTTCGCGAATTCGGGTGATGAATTCCAAAGTAAGGTCTTGACCGTAGAGATCACCTTCAAAATCCATAAAATACGTTTCTATTGTGGTTTGGGTTCCTCCCACCGTCGGGTTGGTCCCTATGTTAGTTAGGCCAAACACACGATCCCCGTTTATGTTGGATTGTACCAAGTATACCCCGTTTTTTGGAATGAGCTTATAGTTCTGGTCTACTTGTAGGTTGGCGGTAGGGAAGCCAAGGGTGTTTCCAATTCCTTTTCCCTTCACAATGGTTCCGGACAGGCTGTAGGAATAGCCTAAATATGTATTGGCCTTGGTAATGTCACCATCGTTTAAAGCATTGCGTATTTTGGTGGAACTTATGGCTACATCGTTCAGTTCTTGGGCAGTGATTTCTTCTACTTCAAAACCGTATGTGTCTCCATATTCCTTAAGATTCTCTATGTTGGCAGTTCGG
>JANQKN010000139.1 GCA_028281065.1 Flavobacteriaceae bacterium
AGGGCTGCAATACACATTTCTGTAGCCATCATAAGTAAGGACAATAAACCTAGGGCTCCCCAATACCACAATTCACTGAAAGCTTTGAGTGGCGCATCGGGGGAGGCGACGTATAGTAAGAAGATCGCCGAAAAAACAATAAAGAGAAAGACTCTTAGGTATGATGTGGTTGTTCTCATAGTTCTTGATCGTTTGCGATGAGGGAATCATCTAGTGGAATATTGCTTACTTCTTTTATGTGCTTTTTCTTGGCAGTGAAAACCCACCAAAACAAAGCCGTGAAAAAGATGAAAAAGATGAGTAGGGATATAATGGGGTAAATGGCTACCCCATCTATTTGTTCCAGATTTTGTTTTACAAATTTTAGCATGGCTTATTCTTTTGTGTTTAAAGCAGTGTCTTCGGGGTTCTTTACTTTTATATCGGTTCCCAAACGTTGCATGTAGGCAATTAAGGCGACTACTTCGCGGTTTCGCATGTCTATGAAATCTTCACCATTTTCCTGAGCTGCCTTTTTATCGGCTTCATAGGTTTTGGCAAAGTCGGGATCGTCGTACAGATTTTTTTCGATCTGGGTTCCTTGTTCCGTCATCCATTGCTGGGCCCGCTCTATATCCTCGTTGGTATAGGGAACCCCCAAGGTTTGCATGGCACGCATTTTATCCTCGGTTAGGCTCTTGTCCAATTCGTTTCTGATAAGCCATTTATAGGATGGCATAATGGATCCCGAAGAGGTACTTTGTGGATCGTAGAAGTGGTTTAGGTGCCAATTGTCACTGTATTTACCACCAATACGCAGCAGATCGGGGCCGGTACGCTTACTTCCCCAAAGGAAGGGGTGGTCGTAGACAAATTCCCCTGCTTTGGCGTATTCTCCATAGCGCTCTACTTCGCTTCTAAAGGGTCGTACCATTTGCGAATGGCAGGAATTACAACTTTCCCGAATGTAAATGTCCCTACCTTCCAATTCCAAAGGTGTGTAAGGTTTTACACTCGAAATAGTAGGTACATAATCATCTACCATTAGCGAAGGAACAATTTGCACGATTCCCCCAATTAGAATGGCAATGGTTGCATAGATGGTCAATTTTACCGGACGTCGTTCCAACCAGGTGTGGTATCCTTCCTTGGAAGTACGTTTTTTGGTTACTTTTTGAAGTGGAGCGGCTTCGGCAAGCTCATCCGTTACCTTTTTTCCAGCCCTTGCTGTCATGATCACATTGTATACACCTATTAAGGCACCTACGATGAACATACTACCCCCTATGGCGCGCATCCAATACATAGGAATGATTTCACTCACGGTTTCCAAGAAGTTTCCATAGGTAAGGGTACCATCTGGGTTAAACTGATCCCACATGGAAGCTTGTACAAAACCAGCTACATACATAGGTAGGGCATATAGGATGATTCCCAGGGTTCCTACCCAGAAGTGCATGTTTGCCAATTTTACGGACCATAGTTTTGTTTTGAATAGTTTAGGGATAAGCCAATAGATCATCCCAAACGTGAGGAATCCGTTCCAAGCCAAGGCACCAACGTGTACGTGGGCAATTACCCAATCGCTAAAGTGTGCAATGGCGTTGAAGTTTTTCAAAGAAAGCATGGGGCCTTCAAACGTAGCCATTCCATATCCCGTAATAGCCACTACCATGAACTTAAGTACAGGGTCGGTTCGCACTTTGTCCCAAGCTCCACGGAGTGTGAGTAGACCATTGATCATCCCTCCCCAAGATGGCGCGATGAGCATGACGGAAAAAGCCACCCCAAGGTTTTGGGCCCAATCGGGTAGAGACGAATAGAGTAAGTGGTGAGGTCCCGCCCAGATGTAAATAAAGATGAGGGACCAAAAGTGGACAATGGATAGTCGATAGGAATATACCGGTCTATTGGCCGCTTTAGGAACAAAATAATACATGAGTCCCAAGAAAGGAGTGGTTAAGAAGAAAGCCACCGCGTTGTGTCCATACCACCATTGCACCAGGGCATCTTGTACACCCGCGTACACCGAATAGCTCTTAAGGAAGCTTACTGGTATTTCTATACTATTTACTATATGAAGGACCGCAACGGTAACAAAGGTTCCCAAGTAAAACCAGATGGCAACATAAAGATGTCGCTGTCTTCTTTTTAAAATGGTTCCTATAAGGTTGGCTCCAAAGGCAACCCAAACCAAGGCAATGGCAATATCGAAAGGCCATTCCAGTTCGGCGTATTCCTTAGAAGTGGTATAGCCCAAAGGCAGGGTAATGGCTGCTCCCAGTATAATGAGTTGCCATCCCCAAAAGTTGAAATTACTCAGCCAATCCTTCCACATTCGGGCCTTAAGGAGCCGTTGGGTAGAATAGTAAACCCCAGCAAAAATGGCGTTCCCTACAAAGGCGAAAATAACGGCATTGGTATGTAGGGGCCGCAATCGCCCAAAACTAAGCCAGGATATGCCGTCTGTAAGGTTGGGGAATAGGAACATAAAGGCCAAAAGCAGCCCAACACTCATTCCAATAATGCCCCAGAACATGGTCGCTACAATGAACTTGCGGACGATTTTGTTATCGTAATAAAACTGTTGTACTTCCATAATTAGATTGAATTGCACATTTTATTGAATATGTTGATCGGTTGTTGTTTCTGAAAGGTTCTCTTCTTTGGGAGCTTCATCATCAAAAAGCATTCGGATGGACGGCGTATAGGTGTCGTCGTACTGTCCTTTTTTTACCGAAATAATAAAGGCTACGAAGAACACAAGTGCAACAATGACACTTATTGCCAAAAGCATATAAATAATACTCATACCTACCTGAAATATGGGGTAAAACTACAGCCAGTGGTTATCAAAAAAGATGACTTTTGTCAGCATCCAGTAATTTGTTTTTACGGTTCAATTTTCTGCCCAGGATTTGCGCACATACGGTAGTAAATACTACAATGCTAATGGAACTTAACGGCATAAGGATAGCAGCTATAACGGGTTTTAAATTCCCTGTTACCGCGAACCCCAAGCCAACCAGGTTATAAAGCAATGAGAACAGAAAAGCATATTTTATTACAGCTATCCCTTTTTTGGAAAGGGATAGGAATTTGGGCAAATCATGAAACCTACTGGCATCCAGAATACCATTGCACGCAGGGGAAAAAACGTTTATGTTTTCAGAGATAGCAATTCCCACATCGCTTTGCGCCAAAGCACCTGCATCGTTAAGACCATCGCCAACCATCATAATATGCTTCCCCTTTCCCTGCATTGCTTTTATGAAAGCCATCTTATCCTCGGGCTTTTGGTTAAAGTAGTAGCGGGTTTTTTCTGGAAGTAGCTGCTCAAGTTGAGGTCGTTCGCCATCATTATCACCGGAAAGCACTACGATGTCATATTCTTTTCCCAACTGATGAAGTGTTTCGCCCATGCGATTACGGTACTCACTATAAAAGGTATAATGCCCTTTGTATCCCTTTTGTGTAGACACATGGACAACTGTGTTGTGACTGTGGGTTTGTTTCCTTTCCTTACGCTTGGGAGCAGTGTTTTTTTGAATTGGGGTCGTTACATAATCATACGACCCAATGCGTATTTGTTCACCACCCATTTTACCTGTTACCCCCTTTCCTACTTCTTCCTGAAAGCTGTCAAGGGTGGCAATGCCATTTTTTTCTAAAAGCCGATACAGGGATCTGCTCAGTGGATGGTTGGACGATCTAAGGGTACTGGTAAGCAATTGCTTTTCTTCTTTACTTAATTCCATCCCATCGTACCCGATAATGTTTTTGTGGGTATGGGAGAGGGTTCCTGTCTTGTCGAAAACCAAGGTGTCCAAATCGGCCATTTTTTCGATGACTTCAGCATTCTTTAGGTATAATTTATGCTTCCCGAATGTGCGCAATAAATTACCCAAGGTAAAGGGCGAGGCCAGTGCAATGGCACAAGGACAAGCTACAATGAGCACGGCTGTAAATACATTGAGAACAAGACTGGAATCGTACCAAAGCCAGAACAGGGCTGCAATCATGGCAATGGAAATGATACTTACGGTAAAGCGCTTGCTGATTTTGTCGGTAAGGGATTGAAACACGGTTTGTTTTCCACGGCTAAAGATCTCATTGGACCACAATTGCGTGAGGTAACTTTGGGCTACAGAGGATACCACCTCGAGCTCTATCACGCCCATTTCCTGTTTTCCACCAGCAAATATTTGGTCCCCTGCTTTTTTTGAGACGGGAACAGCTTCACCCGTAACAAAGCTATAATCAATTAAAGCATTACCATGTAGTAAAATAGCATCTACAGGAACCAGTTCCCCGTTTCTAATTAAGATACGGTCGCCTGGTGATAAATCATGCACTTGTACCTGTTCCTCCTTAGGTTTTGTGTCATTTTTATTCAAGCGTGTCACCGCAATGGGGAAATATGATTTGTAATCCCTTTCAAAAGAGAGGTATGCGTAGGTTTTTTGCTGAAAAAATCTTCCCAGTAATAAAAAGAAAACCAGTCCCGCAAGACTGTCGAAAAAACCAGTGCCCCAATCCAAGGCTATTTCCAAAGTAGAGCGAAGGAACAGCACAGCAATTCCCAAGGCAATGGGGACATCGATATTCAGGATTTTGGAGCGGATTCCTTTGCTGGCTGAAACGAAATAGCCCCATCCAGAATAGAATACTACGGGAATGGAAAACAGAAACATCAACCAACGGAAAACATACTTGAAACGTTCAAGCCAGAATTCGTCTACTTCAAAATATTCAGGAAAGGACAAAAACATGATATTGCCAAAGGCAAACCCTGCAACCCCCAGTTTATAAATGAGGCTACGATCCACGGTTTTTTTCTTTTTTGTAGTGTCGTCTAACGATATATAGGGTTTGTATCCTATGCTACACAAAAGCATGACCAAATCATGCAAAGAGATCTCTGTGGGTGTAAATACAATACGAGCCTTTTTTTTCGGAAAGTTGACCTGGGCGTTTTTTACACCTGGGTGAAGCTTGTTTAGGTTTTCGAGGATCCAAATACAGGAACTACAATGAATTGTAGGGAGCAGCAAGGAGACCACTTGTGTGTCCTGCTCGTTAAATTCCAGTAGCTTTTTAGCTATGGTTTCGTTTTTCAAAAAACCAAAAGTTCCTTCAGAAGGCTTGCTCCCAGGGTTGCTTTCAATAGTGTAGTAATAGTTTAAGTTGTTCTCGTCGAGAATCTCATACACTGTTTTGCAACCATGACAGCAGAATGCTTTATCCTTATGGATGATGGGCTTGCTTTCACAAGCATCGCCACAATGAAAACACGTTTTCAAAATATTCTAAATTGCTTATACCTAGGGCAAAATTGAAAAGAAAAGGATACCGAAACGATGACTTTTGTCACCTTACGGGGATTGATGTGTAAATAGCCGATGTTTTGTAGGATTAGTACCCATGAAACCAGTATCTTTGCAGTAATGGAAGACGGAAAGGAAATACATCATAGTAGGTGTGAAAACTGCATTATTAGGCAGCTCAATTCTCTAAAAGCCCTCACCAAGGAAGAGCTGAAGAAAATTTCCGATAGTAAAGTGACCAAAAATGTTAAAAAAGGTGAAGTCCTCTTTGAAGAAGGAGAACGTCTTAACGGGGTCTTTTGTGTACGGTCCGGTGTTTCCAAACTTTCAAAAATGAGCGATAATGGCAAGGACCAGATCATAAAAATTGCCACCAAAGGGGAATTGTTGGGTCAACGTTCTGTAATCGCAGAAGAAAAGACCAATTTAAGCGCTGTGGCCCTAAATGATATGGAGGTCTGCTATATCCCAAAAAATCACCTCGCCGATAGCATCAACGATAATGTAGCCTTTACGAAGGCAGTGTTGGTACAAATGGCCAACGAATTAAAGTTCGCCGACAATGTTATCGTAAACATGGCCCAAAAAACCGTAAAACAGCGTATCGCCGAATCACTGCTTTACCTACAAAAGAATTTTGGTGAAGATCCAGAAGGTTACATCTCCATGACGCTTACCCGCGAAGACATCGCCAATGTGGTGGGTACGGCCAAAGAAGCTTGTATCCGGATGCTTACCTCGTTCAAAAAAGAAAGCTGGATAACTACCGATGGCAAACGGATTAAGATTGAAGATGAAAAGGCACTCCAGCGATTGGTAGATGGTTATTAGTGAAAAAAGAAAGGAGGCCCTAAAGCCTCCCTCCTTAACTAACTTAACTAAAAACTAAATTTATCTATTATCCTAAATTCTCTATGTTCTGATTTCGGATGGTCTCCATGGTGAGTTCCATCATTACCTTACCCAATGGATCTGAGCTAAAATCCCATCGCATAGTCACTTCGGGTTCTATATCCTGAAGCTTCGCAAAATCCCTTGTTAAGTAACCCACTAGCCTGTGGTATTCATCGGCACTATAAGCTCCTTCGTTTTTCATTTCCTGGGCAAGCTTAAACTGGTTTTCCAGTTGCAGTTGCGTTCTAAACGGATTGTCGTATGGTTGGGTTCTCATAACACATTTGGTATTGGTTGTAATGTAGAAATCAAGTTGCGTGCCAAACTCAATCCTTTGCACTTGCAACAGTCTCATGAGTTTGATTTTCAGAAAATTAAAATCGATAATTTTCTTTGCTATTGGCTTAAAAACGAAAAACCCTAAAAACTTCCCGTTCATTCCTTATATCTCCCGTATAAGAAATTACGTATTCATTTTTAAGGGGGTAGATCTTCCTTTGTGTAGAATTCTAAACCCCCTAGATGATGAAGAAACTAAATATTTTATGTGTCATTTTTTGTGTTGTTTTTGTTTCCTGTTCAAAAGAAGAATTAGAGCAACCCATACAAGAACAGATACAGCTATCCATATTGGAAGAAAATCATACAGAATTTGTAGAGGACTTGTGGGAGGCTGTTAATGCGTACCGTGTAAGTAAAGGCTTTGCAAGTTTGTATTTAGAATCTTCTTTACCCACAGCCTTAGCTATAGAACATAGTATGAAAATGCGAAGCCAAGGGAGAATAGGTCATGAAGGCTTTTCCAAGAGAGTTCAAGCATTAAAAGAAGCTGGAGCTGAGAGCGTTGGCGAAAATGTTGCTTATGGGTATACACGTGCCGAAGATATTGTTTTGGCTTGGTCCAATAGCCCTACTCATAAGATGGTTCTGGAAGGAAATTATACCCATTGTGGGATCGGCGTTGTAGTAGACGAAGGAGGAAAAAGATATGTTACACAGTTATTTTTTAGGTAAGCGGGTTTATAAACCCCTTTTTGATGTTAAAATGATGGTTTGCAGGCAATGTAAAATTCCCGTTCGTTACGTATATCGCCCGTTCGTTACCTGAATCTGACCGCTCCCCGTATTTGGTAATGAAGGTTGCACAATTTGCATTTCCTTTGTTCAGAGTTAGAAATGATGTTTAACTCGACATCTCTAATTGGTTTTAGTTTTTTGAAATAAGTAATGAAAACCCAATTTGTTGTAAAAGGATATTGGTCTTGTTTTTTTCTTCAGCCCAACTGTTTTATAAATTAAGATTCAATGCCTAGCAACAAATAGACTATTGACCCTACCTGCAACCGGATAATGGGGAGTTCCGGGATTATGAGTTCATACATGATCAAGAGGTAGGGTTAAGGGTTTGATTACTAAAAGGTATTCCATTTCTTTCCTTTTCTTCTTTCATATGGAGCCAAAATGGGGGTTTAGGTTCCACAGGAATAGAAGTGGATTTTGAGTCGCGAATCGAAAAGTTTTCGAGGAGCGTTTTTTTGAGAAGGGAGTGTCTACATGACATTCCCTTTTTTTGTTATAAGGTTATATTTTAAAAGTGATTACAGGCATATTGGCATGGTTTACCAAGTCTTCACTAATACTGCCGTTAAAAAAATGGGAAATCCCTTTCCTTCCATGAGTGCTCATACCTACCAGTTGAGCGTTCTTTTCTTTGGCAAATCCCAAAATCCCCTTTTCCACCGAAGTGTCGTTGTAAATATTTAACGTATAGTTTTCGGTTCCCATTCCTTTTACAAATTGTTCCATCATGGCATTGGCTTCAGAAGAGGTTTTAAATCCACTTGGTGTATTTACATATAACAGATGAATCTTGGCACCCACATCTTTGGCAAACTTTTGGGCATGGTCGAAAGGACGGCGGCACTCTTCAGAAAAATCGGTAGCAAAAACAAAATCGTTGATTTTAAAGTCCGGGTGTTCGTTTTTAATAACTAAAACGGGGATTTTAGATGTACGAACTACTTTTTCTGCATTACTACCTATAAACATCTCCTTAAAACCACTCGATCCATGAGAGCCCATCACAATAAGATCTATATTTTTTTCGGCTACGGTTTGTTGTACATCTTCATAGATTTCACCATGACCAATGGCATTGTAGATATCCAGATCTTCCAAGTAGGGTCGATCCATTATTTTTTCGAATTCTTTTTCCGCAAGCCTAATAAAATACAGGGACTCCGGAAGCGTACCTGTTTGTCCTACATCGTTGAGGTGGGAAGGAAGGTTTAGTGAATGTTCCAGATAGATTTCACTACCATTTTTTTGAGCTATTTGCGCAGCAACTTTCAAGGCGTTTTCGGCCTGGATTGAGAAATCGGTCGGGACAAGAATACGTTTCATAAATATATATATTGGAAGGATTTAGCTCTATTAAATTACAAAATAATATTGACCCCTTGAGGTTTTATTATTCCGAAAAATATAGTATATTTGCACCGAAATTAAGAGCAACACGGCGAGGGGACGGAAAGTCCCCTCTTTTTATAGCCAAAATCGATGCAGGAGAAAGTCACTCAATTATTGGAAAAAGCGTTAGCAGAAAACCCTTCCTTGTTTTTGATCGACCTTGAGATCACCCCGAATAATCAGATTCGGGTGATTATCGATGGGGATGATGGAGTAAAGGTAGAAGACTGTATAGCCATTAGCCGAGCCATTGAGCATAACCTGGATCGCGAAGAGGAGGATTTCTCTTTGGAGGTGCTCTCCGCAGGGGTGTCGGAACCTTTGTCTTTAGTACGTCAGTATAAGAAGAATGTAGGGCGTAAATTAAAAGTGAAGACCGAAGGTGAAACCCTGGAAGGACAGTTAAAAAATGCAACAGAAGAAGGTATCACCCTTACCTGGAAAGCAAGGGAACCCAAACCTGTTGGCAAAGGAAAAATAACCGTCGAAAAAGAGGCAATGGTGCCTTATGAAAATATTGTAGAAGCAAAAGTTATGGTAACATTTTAATTTAGAATGATATGGAAAATTTAGCGTTGATCGAATCATTTTCAGAGTTCAAAGATGACAAGATGATAGACAGGGTAACGCTTATGGCGATCCTGGAAGATGTTTTTAGAAATGCACTAAAGAAGAAGTATGGAAGTGATGACAATTTCGATATCATTATCAACCCCGACAAAGGGGATTTGGAAATATGGAGAAACCGAATCGTTGTAGCAGATGGAGAAGTAGAAGATCCCAATGAGGAAATTTCCTTGAGCGAAGCACGTAAGATAGAAGATGACTTCGAAGTAGGGGAAGATGTGTCGGAAGAAGTGAAGTTGATCGATTTGGGGCGTCGCTCTATTTTGGCTTTGCGCCAAAACCTGATCTCTAAGATCCATGAGCACGACAATACCAATATCTATAAGCAGTTCAAGGAATTGGAAGGCGATATTTACACAGCAGAAGTACATCACATTCGCCATCGTGCTGTTATTTTGTTGGACGATGAAGGGAATGAGATCATCCTTCCGAAGGAAAAACAGATTCCGTCCGATTTCTTCAGAAAAGGAGACAATGTTCGTGGTATTATAGAAAGCGTAGAGCTAAAAGGGAACAAACCCTCCATTATTATGTCTAGGGCAAGTCCTATTTTCTTGGAGAAATTGTTCGAACAAGAAATACCCGAGGTGTTCGATGGTTTGATCAATGTTAAGAAAGTAGTACGTATCCCTGGCGAAAAAGCCAAGGTAGCTGTAGATTCTTACGACGATCGTATCGATCCAGTAGGAGCATGTGTGGGGATGAAAGGATCCCGAATCCACGGAATCGTTCGTGAATTGGGGAATGAGAATATCGATGTAATCAATTACACCAATAATCTTAACCTTTTCATTACACGTGCATTGAGTCCGGCAAGGGTTACTTCTATTAATATTGACGATGAAAACAAGCGTGCCGAAGTAATTCTTAAACCCGAAGAAGTATCCAAAGCCATTGGTCGTGGAGGGCACAACATTCGTTTGGCAGGACAATTAACCGGGTACGAGATCGATGTGCTTCGTGAAGGAGCAGAAGAAGATGTGGAGTTGACCGAATTTAGCGATGAAATCGAAGAGTGGATCATCGAAGAATTCAAAAAGATAGGATTGGATACGGCCAAGAGTGTCTTGGAAAAAGATATCTCTTTCTTGGTAAACGGTACCGATTTGGAAGAGGAGACCATTCAGGAAGTGGTCAATATATTAAAAGAAGAATTTGAAGAGTAGTCGAAAGTTTGACTACATTTACGATTCAATAATAAAATAGAATAACAGGAAAGCAGTTTATGGCTGAAGTAAAGACAATGAGACTTAGTAAAGTACTAAGGGAGTTCAACATCTCACTGGATCGTGCCGTGGAGCATTTGGCTTCTCACGGATACGAGGTCGAGGCGCGCCCTACGACCAAGATCAGCGATGCGGAATACCAGGTGCTTTTCGACGAATTCCAAACCGATAAAAGTAAAAAGGTTGCCTCTAAGGAAGTAGGAGAGGAGAAGCGCAAGGAAAAAGAAGAATTGCGCTTGGCCCGCGAAAAAGAAATGGAGGAAAAACAATCCGAGTCCCGTGTTATCAAGGCCGAAGCAAAGTTGGAAGGCCCTAAACAAGTAGGGAAAATCGATTTGGAAGGCGCTAAGGAGAAGAAGGAAGAGCCCAAGGAGGAAGCGTCGAAAGAAGAGGAAGCCAAAACTGAAGCCCCTAAAAAGAAGGCTGCTCCTAAAAAAGAGAAGGAGCCGAAAGAGGAGGAGAAAAAAGAGGAGAAGAAAGAAGAAGTAAAAGAGGAAGTTGTTGCAAAGAAGGAGGCTCCTAAGAAAGAAGAGCCTGCTCCCGAAGCCGAGGCCGAAGCAGAACCTTCCAAAGAGCCCGAGAAAGTAAAAACCCAGTACAAAAAACTGGATGGACCCAAATTCACGGGGAATAAGATAGACCTCTCCAAGTTTAAGAAACCTGAAAAGAAGAAAGCTCCTAAGAAAGAAGAGCAAAAAGCCGAAAAGAAGACAAAGCGCCGTAGAATAAGCAAAGGCCCGTCTCAAGGAGGTAATAATTTCAGGGACAATAGAGGAAGAGGAAAAGGACGTACTCATGTTCCAAAAGAGGAGCCGAGTGAAGAAGAAGTACAAAAGCAGGTAAGGGAGACCCTTGAAAAACTTCAAGGAAAATCTTCCAAAGGAAAAGCTGCGAAATACCGTAGGGAAAAGCGTGATATCCACCGCCAGAAATCCGAAGAGGAAATGGCACAGATGGATGCCGAAAGCAAGATCCTAAAGGTAACCGAATTCGTAACCGTTAGTGAAGTGGCAACCATGATGAACGTGCCTGTAACGCAAGTAATTTCTGCTTGTATGGCATTGGGGATGATGGTGACCATGAACCAGCGTTTGGATGCGGAAACATTGAGTATCGTTGCCGATGAGTTTGGTTTCTCTGTAGAATTCGTTACTGCAGATATCGAAGAGGCTATTCAGGAAGAAGAAGATAACCCAGAAGATTTGGAACCACGTGCCCCTATCGTAACCGTAATGGGACACGTAGACCATGGTAAAACTTCGCTTCTGGATTACATCCGTGAAGAGAATGTAATTGCAGGAGAGTCTGGAGGTATTACCCAGCACATTGGAGCCTACGGGGTTACCTTGGAAAGCGGACAGAAAATAGCGTTCTTGGATACTCCGGGTCACGAAGCGTTTACCGCGATGCGTGCACGTGGTGCCCAAGTAACCGATTTGGCCATTATTGTGGTAGCAGCGGATGACGACATCATGCCGCAAACCAAAGAGGCGATTTCACACGCTCAGGCAGCTGGAGTCCCTATTGTATTTGCAATCAACAAAATTGATAAGCCTACCGCCAACCCAGATAAAATCAAGGAAGGTTTGGCAGCCATGAACCTATTGGTAGAAGATTGGGGGGGTAAGATCCAGTCTCATGATATTTCTGCCAAAACAGGACAGGGAGTTAACGAACTCTTGGAAAAAGTCTTATTGGAGGCCGAAATCCTGGAGTTGCAAGCCAATCCAAACAAAACAGCCAACGGTACCGTTGTGGAAGCCTTCTTGGACAAAGGACGTGGATACGTTTCCACCATTTTGGTGCAAGGTGGTACCCTTAAGATTGGGGATTA
>JANQKN010000161.1 GCA_028281065.1 Flavobacteriaceae bacterium
TGTAGAAAATGCTGAAATAAATGTGTCATTCTTCGATGGACAACAAGTTTCCTTCTCTTTTGAACACATAGAGCTTTCTGAACTCCTAAAGGAAAGTGATTTTATCACCCTACACGTACCAGCGCAAAAGAGTTATGTAATTGGAAAAGCCGAAATAGAGCAGATGAAGCCCGGAGCAGCTCTTATTAATGCAGCCCGTGGAGGAGTAATCGACGAAGTAGCTTTGTTGGATGCATTGGAAGAAGGTAAGCTTTCCTTTGCTGGTTTGGACGTATTCGAAGCAGAGCCTACCCCAGCCATTAAAGTACTCATGAACGGCAAGGTTTCCCTAAGCCCTCATATAGGTGCTGCTACCAAGGAAGCACAAGATCGGATCGGAACCGAATTGGCACAACAAATTATTACGCTATTGAGCTAGAATCTTTAAGGGTTCTTCTAATCAAATTCATTTTCGTTAAAAGCGATAAATATATCGATGTACAGCTCTTAACGGGGCTAAATTACTCTATATCGACTTCTATTAGCTAACTATTGTTTTGTATATTACCTTAATTTTAACAAAGCAAATTATAACAGAATGTCAGGAATACTTGATTTATTGAACAGTGATGTAGGGCGCCAAATCATTAGTGGCGTAAGTAGCGAAACCAACCAACCCGCAGATAAGACAGCTTCTGTCCTGCAAATGGGACTCCCTATTTTAATGGGGGCCATGAAGCGAAATGTATCTACCCCAGAAGGAGCCGATGGACTTTTAGGCGCTTTAAACGGAAAGCACGATGGAAGCATTCTGGACAATCTAGGAGGTCTATTTGGTGGCGGTGTGGATCAAACCGTAAAAGACGATGGGATGGGGATTTTAGGACACGTTCTTGGTGGTTCCCAAAACAATGTAGCCAATGCCCTTTCCAACAAGTCAGGAATGGATGCCGGATCGGTAATGAAAATCCTTCAAGTAGCTGCCCCTATTCTATTGGGATTCCTAGGAAAACAACAGCGACAGCAAAATGTAAATTCCCAAAGTGGAATCGGGGATTTGCTAGGAGGCCTTATGGGCGGAGGAAGAAACCAGCCCAAGCAGCAAAGCCTAATAGAATCGCTATTGGATGGCGATAACGACGGAAGCGTAATCGACGACGTAGCCGGAATGCTCCTTAGCGGCAATAAGAAAAGCGGAGGTCTTGGCGGATTGCTAGGAGGTCTTTTTGGAGGTAGATAATCCTACACACATAACATATTAGTATGTGCCTTAGATAAAAATTTAAGGCACATTTTTTGTTAAACACAGTTAAAAGCAATGCGAAAACAGGCTGTTTTCGTAATTTTATAACTTAAAATGTTGGCTATGAAGTATTTTGCAATCATCTTTCTTTGTGTCCTCGCCTTTGCAAGCTGCGATAGTACCAAATCGGTTGTAGCGAACGACAATACCCCAGAGGTTGCCGATGCAACCAACGATACTGTACGAATTGCAAACGATGAGCTGGAATATGAAATCCTAATTATAGATCCCGGGTTTAATTCTTGGTTGGTTACCCAACAACCCCGAGGCTATTACGGACAGGACTTCCTAGAACGAAAAAACATACAATTTGTAACCGAGTACAACCGTCGTGTTATGAATTGGCAGCAATACGATAGGAACATCTACCAACAGGAGATCAATTATGAGTTCAATATCGATTATGGGTATGAGGTAAACTACCTCCTGTACAACTATTTCATCTATTTTCAACAAAGGTACAATCAAGCATTGCCTGGAAACAGAGGCGCTTTTGTAAGAAGAAGAGGATAGTATGAAGAAACTCAAGGCGCGTTGGGGAATTCACTCCAACTGGCAACTTACGGTCATATTTATTGTTTTTGCCATTACAGGGAGTACCTCAGCCAAATTCGCAGGGCCCTTAACCGATGCCGTTGGCATTACCAAAGAAATGGGGTGGTACATCTACTGGCCTGTTAGACTCCTTATCATTTTGCCCATTTACCAAGTCCTTTTGGTATTTTTTGGATGGCTATTTGGGGAGTTTGCGTTCTTCTGGGATTTCGAAGAGAAAATGCTCCGCAGTATGGGTCTCGGATTTTTATTGAAAAAGTAAAAAAGTAGAATAGGCTATAAAAAAAGCCCCGATTCGGGGCTTTTTTTATTCGTTTATTTCAACTTCAATGGTCTGTACTTTGTTCTCCGTCTTAGCAATGACAAAGGTATACAGCCACATAAGGGTAAAGGTCGGGATGAAATCGGAAAAGGGAAGGATCTCTTCCAGGAATACGATCACCGAAGCAATCTTCCCGGTATTGCCCTCATACATCTCGCTCATCTTTTTGGCAGCATAGGGCGCCCAGAGAATATCTATAAAAGGTCCTACCACAGGAATAAAAATGGTGGCGGCACCTACCAAATCGTAGATAATCCCTCTTCTCAATAATTTATACTTGTCTTTTTTCATCTTGTAAGCTGGTTTTTGGTCCATTACATACAAGCAATAAGCTTGCCAAATTTTAGGCGAGGTCGGTACTGATGAGTTTCAGGAATTCGTTTCGGGTCTCGATCTTTTCGAACTGGCCCCTAAACCCAGAAGTAGTAGTTACACTGTTCTGTTTCTGAACCCCACGCATCATCATACACATATGCGATGCCTCAATCACTACCGCAACACCTTTAGGTTTTAACGTATCATTGATGCATTCTAGTATGTCATGGGTAAGCCGTTCCTGTACCTGCAGCCTTCTGGCAAACACATCCACTACCCTGGGGATCTTACTCAACCCTACAATATGACCATCTGGGATGTAGGCAATATGCGCTTTCCCGAAGAAAGGCAAAATGTGGTGTTCGCAAAGGGAATACAGTTCGATATCCTTTACGATCACCATGTCGTTGTAATCTTCGGCAAACATGGCTCCCTTAAGGATAGCCGCAGGGTCCTGACAATGCCCCGAAGTAAGGAACTGAATGGCTTTGGCAGCCCGTTCTGGGGTCTTTACGATCCCTTCCCTTTCAATATCCTCTCCTACCCCTTTCAGGATTTCTTCATAATTGTTCTTAAGGCCATCGGTGACCTCTTCTCCGTATTCTTCAAAAAAACGATATGAGCCCATTAGTTGGTTTTTAGTTTATCTGAATAGTATTTCTTGATCTTTTCCACCTTGGGTGTAATCATAAAACTGCAATACGGTTGCTCCGTATTCTGGTTGTAATAATTCTGGTGATTCTCCTCTGCCTCATAAAAAACATCCAAAGGCGTAACCTTTGTTACGATTGGGTCTTTAAAAACCTTGTTCTTAGTGAGCAAGTTAATAAAAGCTTCTGAAGTCTCTTTCTGGGCTTCGGTAGTATAGAATATTTCACTTCGGTACTGGGTTCCCACATCATTGCCCTGCCGGTTCAAGGTAGTAGGATCATGAGTGGCAAAATAGACTTCCAATAATGTATCGAAATCTACCACTTCGGGATCGTACGTAATCAGGATCCCTTCGGCATGCCCCGTCCTGCCCGTGCACACCTCTCGGTACGCTGGGTTTTTAATGGTACCTCCCGTATAACCGGAAACTACTTCTTCTACACCTTCAATTCTTTGGAAAACGGCCTCGGTGCACCAAAAGCACCCGCCTGCGAATACAATTTGTTCAGTTCTTTTCATTAAATATAATCCAAAGTTAATGTTAAAAAACCACGGTTTTAACATTCTCCCGTGTATTTAACTTTTCATTAATATCACACCTCTGGAGAGTCGTTTACTTTTACTCTCGAATCAACAACAGCTTACACCATCAATGAAACATACTTTCCTGTTCTTTGCCTTTATTCTAGTTACAACCACACACTGGTCACAGGAAAAGAAAACACTGGAAGCCACCCGAATTTCCACGCCACCAAAGATAGACGGTCAGTTAGACGACACGGTTTGGCAATCCTTAACCGCCTATGGTGATTTCAATATGTACGAACCCGGGAACGACGGTACCGTAGATCCAGCCTATAAGACCGAAGTAAAAATGGCCTACGACAACAAGGCTGTGTATATAGCTGCTTATATGTACGATCCAGACCCCGAAAACATCCTACGACAATTCTCCCAACGGGACGAGGTTTTTGTACAGGCCGATCACTTTGCCATTGCACTGAACACCTATAACGATGGTATAAACGAGACCCATTTTTTTGTTACCAGTGCTGGAACCATTGGAGATGCCATAGCGACCCAGAACAATTTCGATTTTAGTTACAACGTGGTTTTCGAATGCCGAACCTCCCAAGACGATAAAGGATGGTATGCCGAATTCCGAATTCCCTATAATGCCCTCCGTTTCCCAGAAGTAGAAGTACAGGATTGGGCCGTTAACTTTTACCGCCGCATCAATACCAAAAACGAAACACATACCTGGAACTTTATTGACAACTCCCAAGGCACCGAGTCGCAATACAGTGGGATCGTTACTGGAGTAAGGGATATTGATCCACCCGTACGGCTTACCCTCTTCCCTTTTGCACAAGGCGTGGTAACCAGTTTCGATGGGGAAACCGAAACCGATTTTACAGCAGGTATGGACATTAAATATGGGCTAAGCGATAGCTTTACTTTGGATGCTACACTAATCCCCGATTTTGGGCAAGCGGCATTCGACGAAGTACGGCTTAATCTTGGACCTTTTGAGCAGACTTTCGATGAGCAACGACAGTTCTTTACCGAAGGGATCGATCTGTTTAACAAAGGCCGTATTTTCTTCTCAAGACGTGTGGGAAATGCACCTTCGGGAAGTGTGGATGATCTGGGGGAAAACGAAGAGGTGTCCGAATTCCCTTCAAAAGTAAACCTTATTAATGCCCTTAAAATCTCTGGACGTACCAAAAAAAAGTTGGGGATTGGTTTCTTTAACGCTGTGACCGAAAAAACCTATGCCACGGTAAACGATACAGTAACTGGGGCGTCTCGGGAAGTATTGGTCGAACCTTTGGCCAATTACAACATCGTTGTGCTGGATCAGCAATTTAACGGCAATTCATCAGTTTCATTAATCAATACGAACGTAACGCGCGACGGACATTTCCGCGATGCCAACACTTCTGCCTTTGTGTTCGATGTGGCGGATAAGGGCAACAACTTCCGAAGTTCGGGAAGGGCTATTTTTAGTAACGTAAATCGCCCCGAAGGCTGGGAAACGGGTTTTCAGTCTGAATTCGATTTTTTTAGGATTAAAGGAAATTTCCGGTATCGGGTAGGACACGATTTTGCCAACACTACTTTGGACATTAACGATCTTGGGCTCAACTTTAGGAACAACTTCAACAACTTTGTAGCTGGAGCTTCCTACCAAATTTTCGAACCTACCGAATGGTTCAATACCTACCGCGTAGAACTCACCGTTCGTCACCGAAGGTTATATAAACCCAGCGTGGAAACAGGAAATGTGGTTAATCTCAATTGGTTCTTTGTTACGCGTGAGCGTTTTGCCTTTGGAGGGTTCCTGGGATATAATTCGGACAGAAAAGATTATTTCGAACCCCGTGTGGATGGGCGTTTTGTTGAATTTCCAGGTAGCTTAGGAGGACGTATGTGGTGTTCATCGGACTACCGAAAGAAATTTGCCTACGATATTGGTGTGGGACACAGACAGGCTTTCGATGGCCCTCAGAGACAGTATTTCGTGGATATCTCGCCCAGATACCGTTTCTCCGATAAGTTCCTTGTGATATTCTCTACCGATTTTTCCCTTAGGAACAATATGTTTGGATGGATAGACAACGATGACGTAAACATCTTCTTTGGACAAAGGGACATTAAAAGCATGGAAAACGAAATTACGGCCAGCTATAATTTCGATCCCTATAAAGCCATCGACCTACGTTTCCGAAACTTTTGGAGTGTAGCAGATTACAGCGATGATATCTTTTGGACCTTGAACGAAGACGGCAGCAGAACCGAAACAGATTACGACATTACGGAAAACGATCCCAACAGGAACTTCAACATCTGGAACCTGGACTTGAGCTTCCGTTGGCGTTTTGCGCCAGGGAGTGAAGCTACCTTCCTGTACCGAAACCAAATGTTCCGTTTGGATGAACAATCTACCCTCAACTACAGGGAAAGTTTAAGCAACCTATTCGATGAGCCTTCCCAACATACCGTTTCGTTGAGAATCACTTATTTTATCGACTATAACAATGTGAAATCACTATTCAGCAAGAATGACGATGTTGCTTTGTAGAAATTGCGGAAAGTAGTAATTTCACCCATTATTGAAACGATATGATTTCTGCAACCAACATTCATAAATACTATGGTGATCTCCACGTACTAAAAGGCGTGAACATCGAAATAAAAAAAGGGGAAATCGTATCCATTGTCGGGGCATCGGGAGCTGGAAAAACCACCTTGCTGCAAATTTTGGGAACCTTGGATGCCGCTACCGAAGGAACTTTGAACATAGACGATACTCAAGTAGCCGATCTAAACCGAAAAACCTTGGCCAAGTTCCGAAATGAACATTTGGGATTTATATTTCAGTTCCATCAATTGCTTCCTGAGTTTACAGCCTTGGAAAACGTTTGTATTCCTGCCTTCATTAAAAAAACACCTAAGGAAGAGGCCGAAAAACGAGCCAAAGAGCTATTGGGCTTTTTGGGATTGGCAGACCGGGTAGATCATAAACCCAACGAACTTTCGGGAGGGGAACAACAGCGTGTGGCCGTTGCCCGTGCCTTGATGAACCATCCTTTGGTCATCCTTGCCGATGAACCCAGCGGTAACCTGGATACCGAAAGCGCCGAAAAACTCCACAATCTTTTCTTTAAACTCAGGGATGAGTTTGGACATACGTTTGTAATCGTAACCCACAACGAAGAACTGGCCGAAATGGCCGATCGTAAGCTGGTCATGCAGGATGGCCTTATTGTTTCCTAAACCGTGAATAGCCAAGAACTCAAAGAATTCCTTGACGAAAAGGTGGCTCTGTATAACAGTCCTTCTTTTATCGAAACGGATCCCATACAGATTCCTCATTTATTTCAGAAAAAAGAAGATATCGAGATCATCGGCTTTTTGGTCGCTACCATTGCCTGGGGGAACCGAAAAAGTATCATTACCAACGGACATCGACTTATCGATCTCATGGGAAATACTCCTTACGACTTTGTCATGAATCATAGCGAAGCAGATCTGGAAGCCCTCTCCCACTTTGTGCACCGAACCTTTAATGGCGAAGACCTTGGCTATTTTATAAAGGCGTTACAACACCTGTACCTACGCAAAGGCGGATTGGAACTGGCCATTTCTTCCCATGCGCAAGAACATTCCCTACAGCATGCTTTATCGCTTTTTAAACAGGATTTTTTTGAATTGCCCCACCAAAGCAGAACCCAAAAACACCTAGGCGATCCCTTAAAAAACAGTGCGGCCAAACGGTTGAATATGTTTTTGCGGTGGATGGTACGACCCAATACCACCCAAGTGGATTTTGGTATCTGGAAGTCCCTATCCCCTGCCCAACTGTCCTGTCCTCTGGATGTACACTCAGGCAATGTAGCCCGTAAATTGGGATTGCTGAAACGAAAGCAGAACGATGCCAAGGCCGTTACGGAATTAGACACTGCTTTGCGAAGGTTAGATCCCCAAGATCCCGTAAAGTATGATTTTGCCCTGTTTGGTTTAGGGGTGTTCGAAAAATTCTAACCCTTCTTTTTTAACTGTTAGTTATCACTTTATTTGCCGACTACATCGTAAATTGCTTTGTATGAAACGCATCACAATACTTTTCGCCCTCCTCCTGCCCCTTTTTGCAATGGCCCAGATGAACAATGAGCGCATGGAAGCCCTGCTTACTGAAAAAGTGGATTCTATAGATGGGATTCCTGGACGATGGCAAATGCTGTACAACGAGATGCCCATGATGGTTATTACGGACGAACAGAACGACCGTATGCGGATTATTGTACCCATTATAGAAGTGGACAAAGTAAATGAGGATATACTCCTAGATTGTTTGGCTGCCAACTTCCACACGGCATTGGATGTAAAATATGCCCTGTCCAACGATATTATTTGGTCGGTGTTTATTCATCCGCTCAGTCCGTTATCCGATGACGAACTAAACAGCGCCGTGGACCAAGTATATTACGCAGCCCTTAATTTTGGAACTACATACAACAGTACCCCTTTGCTATTTGGCGGTAGCAATGGAGACGGGGAACCGCAAGAGGAACCCAAACCTAAAGTGAAACTAAAAAAAACCTAAATCCTTCTTTTACGAAGAATTTAACGCTTTCCAATCGGGAAGCGTTTATTTTTACATTCCATTTTATATCTTTGACGCCAATTTTAAAGGAATGCAGTTTAAACACCCGGAACTACTTTACGCACTTTTCCTGCTCCTTATCCCTATTTTAATCCATCTTTTTCAGTTACGACGCTTCCAGAAAGTAGAGTTTACCAATGTGGCGTTCCTAAAGAGGGTCACCCTGCAAACCCGAAAAAGCTCGCGCCTTAAAAAATGGCTCACACTGCTCATGCGTTTGTTGGCCCTGGCCTGTATTATCATAGCCTTTGCGCAGCCCTTCAGTGCTTCAAAAACAGCCACCAATACCGAAAAGGAAACAGTGCTGTATTTGGACAATTCCTTCAGCATGCAAGCAAAAGGAGCCAATGGTCCTTTATTGGCAAGAGCCAAGCAACAATTGTATGAGCATTTACAGGGCGATCAGAAGATTAGTTGGTTTACCAACAACGACACCAAAAAGAACGTATCGCAAAACGACCTTAAAAACGAGGTCTTGTCCATAGCGCCCTCCCATTCTCAGTTATCCTTGGAAGATGTGTTCTTGAAAGCACAGCAGTTGTTTTCGGATAATGGTGCCTCCAGCAAGCGTTTTGTGATTGTAAGTGACCTTCAGAATGCATCAGCCTTCCCTAATCCAAAAGAAGGCATTACAACCGATGTGGTTGCCTTGGAACCTGTTACTACCAATAATATTTCGATAGATACCGCTTACATAAGCAACGCTTCAGGAACCAGCATGCAATTGGACGTTCGTGTTTCTGCCGAAGGGGAAGTTCCCGCTACCATTCCTATCTCTTTGTTTGGCAATGGTGCCCTGCTCGCCAAAACCGCTGTGGATTTTTCGGACCGCACCACCAATACGGTTTCTTTCAATATAGAAAACACGGAAGGGCTACAAGGGGAATTGCGCATGACCGATGCGGACCTATTATACGACAACACCCTGTATTTTGGGGTAAATGCGTCCAAAAACATCAAAGTACTATCCATTAACCAAGGGGATCCCAACTTTTTACAACGTCTTTTCGATCGAACAGGTTACGAATACGTACAACAAAACCACGATGCCCTTAATTACAATGTGATCCCCGATCAGGACTTTATTATTCTAAACGAATTGGAAAGCCTGCCTGTTTCTTTAATAAACAGCCTTAGAACGTTTAATGAAGGCGGTGGAAGCCTTATGGTCATTCCTTCGGCCAACAGCGACCTAACGACTTATAATACGCTATTGAATGCTTTGGGAATGGGCCGTTTTACGACGGAAAGCCGAATTGATAAGAATATCTCGAAAATCAACTTTTCGCATCCGTTGTACAGTCAAGTATTCGAAAAGCAGGTGACCAATTTCCAGTTTCCGAAGGTCAATTCCTTCATCGAGATTCAGTCACCAGCAACTCCCCTACTCAATTTTGAGGATGGGAAGCCTTTCTTATTGCAACAGGGAAGAAGCTATGTAGCCACTGCGGCCTTTGCGGACGAAAATTCCAATTTCAAGAATTCACCGCTTATCGTGCCTACCTTCATTAATATGGCGCAGCAGAGCCTTCCATTGCCTGAATTGTATTATGAAATTGGGAAACAGAATACTTATGCCATTCCTGTTAAACTCACCCAGGATGAAATCATTCAGTTAAAGGATAGCATAGGGAGTTTTATTCCTTTACAGCAAACCAAGGCGAATAGCGTGGAAATTACCACAACAGACAATCCCTCGGATGCAGGCAATTACATAGCCGAAAACGGGGAAATCTTTTTAGAATATGTAGCCTACAATTATCCTCGAAGTGAAAGCAGATTGAACTATGCCGATGTGGATGATTGGGATGGGATTAATGCACACAAAACAGTCTCTCAATTGTTCGAAACCATAGCTTCGGACAATAAAATAAACGCCTTTTGGAAATGGTTTGTTATTTTTGCCCTAGTTTTCCTCTTGGGCGAAATGTTGATCTTAAAATTCATGAAGAACTAGCGTATGGATATACTCCTAAAATCGGCCACTATCATCGACCCCGCAAGCAAGCACCACGGAAAGAAGCGGGACGTCTTAATTAAAAAAGGTGTTATTCATAAAATTGCCGCTTCCATTACCGATTCCCAGAGTACAACCCTTACTTTCAAAAACCTTCATATTTCGCAGGGATGGTTCGATGCCAGTGTGAGTTTTGGAGAACCTGGATATGAAGAGCGTGAAACCTTGGAAAACGGACTCAAGACCGCAGCGCAGAGTGGTTATACCGCCGTAGCGGTAAATGCCAACACCCAACCCGTAACCGATTCCAAAGCACAAGTAAAATTCTTAAAGACCAAAGCCTACTACAATCCTGTCACCGTATATCCTGTGGGTGCCTTGACCGTAAAAAGCGAAGGGGTGGATTTGGCCGAGCTATACGATATGCATTCGGAAGGAGCCATTGCTTTCTACGATTATAAAAGGCCTTTGCAAAATGCCAATCTACTGAAAATAGCCCTGCAATACGCTCAGAATTTCGGAGGCTTGGTACAGTCGTTTCCTTTCGAAAAATCAGTAGCACAAAAAGGAGTGGTGAACGAAGAAGAAAACAGCACACGACTGGGACTAAAGGGAATCCCTGCCCTATCGGAAGAACTTCAGATAACAAGGGATCTCTACCTCTTGGAATATACCGGTGGAAAGTTGCACATCCCTACCATCTCTACCGAGAAAAGTGTAAAATTGATAAAGGAAGCCAAAAAGAAAGGCTTGGACGTAAGTTGTAGTGTGGCCATACACAACCTGTGCCTAACCGATGATTTGCTGGAAACCTTCGATACCAATTACAAACTCCTTCCTCCACTACGTACCCAGAAAGACCGAAAGGCATTATTGAAAGGACTGGCCGATGGCACCATAGACGGGGTAACCAGTGACCACAATCCTATCGACATAGAACACAAGCGTACCGAGTTCGACCACGCCTACTTTGGCAGTATTGGTTTGGAAAGCTGTTTTAGCGCCTTGCTTAGCGAAACGGATGTAGATACAGCCGTGAAAGCCCTCACAGGTCTTAAAAAGGTTTTTGGTGTAGACGAACATCCTGTCGAAGAAGGACAACAAGCCAACCTAACCCTCTTCTCGCCTAAAGGCGACTGGTTGTTTTCTGAAGAAAGCATCCTATCCACTTCCAAAAATGCAGCATTACTGGGGCATCCCATGAAAGGGAATGTATACGGAGTGGTAAACCAAAACCAACTTATAGTTAATGAATAACATCTCTGCCCACACCAAAGCCATCATTGCCTATTGTACGTTTATCGGGCTGATTATCGCTTATTTCCTGAACAAAGAAGACAAACATGCGTTTACCACATGGCACATAAAGAACATGTTTGGCCTAGTGATCCTACTTTTCGCCTCCTTGGCTTTACAAGCCTATCCCGTAGGACCTTATATTTATTGGACTTCTACTTGTTTGTGGTTGTTCTGCTTCCTTATGGCGATCCTAAAACAGCAAATAGGACTCCCCTTTTTGAGTGAGAAATTTCAGACGTGGTTTCGGTTTTTGGATTAGACTCATTATCTTTAAGGAGATAAATCACTAACCATAAACACCTTATACTATGTCAGAAACTTCAAACCAAGGAAAAACAATTGGTATTATTGCCTATTTAACCCTCATTGGATGGATCATTGCACTTGTTATGAACAGTAATGAAAAATCCGATCTAGCTTCTTTCCATATTAGACAAATGCTTGGTATTCTTTTACTAAGTTTTGCTCTATATATCCTTAATGTTTTCCAAGCATTTACTATTGGTAGTGGGATTTTAAGTTGGATCATCCAGATAGCTATTTTTGTTATTTGGCTGCTTGGTTTTATTGGAGCCATTCAAGGAGAGAAAAAGCCTATCCCTGTTTTGGGTGAGCAATTTCAGCAGTGGTTCAAAGGAATAAAATAAAGGAATCATAAATACTTTTACATATGCCGCAGGGGTTGTACCTTGCGGCATCTTTTTTTACCGCTATGAAGAAAACCCTTTCCTTGGAACACAATTACCGCCTCAGTTCTTTAGCTGAAAATGCGCCTGTTATTATCATGCTGCACGGTTATGGAAGTGATGAAAACGACCTTTTTTCGTTTGCGACCGAACTTCCTGAACACTACGCCATCGTTTCGTTAAAAGCCCCCATTCCCATGCAACCTTTTGGGAATGCTTGGTACCAGATCTATTTCGATGCCAACAACGGTAAGTTTAGTGATGATGAACAAGCCCGTGAATCCCGGGATATCATTGCCGGCGTAATTGATGAAATCTGTAACGAATACCCAGTAAATTCCAAAGAGGTCACCCTACTGGGATTCAGTCAAGGCACTATTTTAAGTTTTGCCACAGCCTTGAGTTACCCCGAAAAGGTGAAGAACATAATTGGGCTTAGCGGATACATAAATGAAGGGATTTTAAAGGACGGATACGAAGGCAACGATTTCTCTCATCTCAATATCTACAGCTCCCACGGAAGTGTGGACATGGTCATCCCTGTGGATTGGGCCCGAAAAACACAGCCTTTCTTAAAAGATTTAGGGATCGATTGTCATTATTCCGAATTCCCCGTAGGACACGGTGTTGCCCCGCAGAATTTCTATGAATTCAAAGAGTGGCTAGAAAACACAAATAGTTAATTAGGATACAACACCGAAGCGATCGGGGTTAATTCCAATTCCAGATCATGATTGTAGAAATATTCTATGATCACCTCCCCCCAAGTATTTCCATCGCTAAATTCTGCTTGTACCCATCGGTGGTTTAAGAACTTCATGTGGTTAACACGGAACTCGCCATAACCTTCGTAATCTATTAAGGGGTTTCCTCCTTTTTCCAGGTTCATTTCCAAGATCAGTTCGCTTACCTCACTTTCCACGGCTGCAGGATCTTTCCCTAGGTTTTCCAAGTAGGTCATGGCATTGTCATTGCCCTGTAATTTAAAATACCCCAAATCGTCAATGGTTTCGGTAAGTACGGCAATGGAACTGTCTTGTTCTTCTATTTTGTTGTTGAGTGAGGAAATGGTTTTCTCCTGGCTTTCGTAGATGGACTTTTGGTTCATATACATAAAAAGCGCCAACAAAAGGGAAAAGAAAAACAGGTACATGAATATTTTAGACTTCATAGCAGGTATTTATACGGTTATTTGTAATGTATCATAAGCTAAATGCACGTTCTGGGGCAACTGTGCCTCCACTTCGGCATGAAAGCCCAACAAATGGCTTATATGGGTAAAATAAGCTTTCTTAGGCTGTATTTTGGCCACCATTGCCAAAGCTTCCTCTAGGTTAAGATGGCTGTAATGGGGTTGTTCCCTTAGGGCACTAATAACCAACACATCGGTTCCCTTTATCTTTTTCAACTCTTCTTCGGCTATCGTCTTCACATCGGTGAGATAGGTGAAACCGTCTATTCGAAATCCTAAAATGGGTAAGGTACCATGCATAACTTCGATCGGGATTACTTTCTTGCCCAATACCTGAAACGAATCTTCTTTGGAAATGGTATGCTCTTTTATGGCGGGAGCGCCTGGATATTTGTTTTCTACTTCAAAAATATACTCATAACGCTTATGAAGTGCGTTAAATACCCTTTCGTGGGCATAAAACGGTACATCTCCTTGTTGAAAGTAAAAAGGACGTATATCGTCAATCCCAGCGACATGGTCACTGTGCTCGTGGGTAAGGATTACGGCATCCAAACTGTTTACGTTTTCTCGAAGCATCTGTTGCCGAAAATCGGGACCGCAATCGATAACAACGGTATGGTCATCCCACTGGATCAATACCGAAACCCTAAGACGTTTGTCTTTGGGATCTACGCTTAAGCATACGGGGTGTTGGCTCCCTATAATGGGAATTCCCTGAGAAGTGCCGGTTCCGAGAAAGGTGACGGTGAGCGGAGATTTCATTCCCACAAAAATACGGGTAATATTTTGTTTCACTACCTCCTTCCCGGGGAAATAAAATACGGCAATTTACCAAGACAAATTACACTACTCTATCCTATAAGCGATGATTTTATTTTCCCCAGTTATAGCATCATTTGCTCCAAAGTCGGTTAAAGTTTGTGTCGTGTTGTTTATATTGGGAGAACGCACAATATAATAGTAGGTTTTATCGGTTCCTGAAGTATTATTCAAAACAATGGTTCCTGTTAACAAACCAAATCGGGAAGCTCCATCGAGGGAACCACTTATTAAAAAGGCTCCTTCAATATCTGGGCTTGGTTGTGGGTTAAACACATTATCGTCAGAAAAAGAGCTCTGTAACCAAAATTGTGAATCGTCGGGGGAAATGAGGCCTGTTTTCAATACCATGACTACGTTTACCGCCCATTTCCCAGGGGGTAGTACGATAAAGCTTCCTGTGTATTCATTGAAGAAAATATTATAAGCAATGTTTATCCCATTACCCAATGTGCCTAAAACTACTGGAATGCCATAGTCACTCCAGGAACTTACTCCATTGGCATCGGATTTAAGCACTCTATTGGTGCCTTCGGACCCATCTTCCAATCGAAATGAACCGTTTACATGAAGAGTTTCTGTAGGGTTGGTTGTGTTGATCCCAACTTGGGAAAATAGCATTGTTGAGGTTAGCATTAGGATGAGGTTAAGCAATTTTTTCATAGTTATATATTTTTATTAAATGTGATCTGGGAAAGATGAACCAGTACGTTGACAGATAGTATAGACTATATATTGAAAGGAATGGGAAGAAAGGAAATCTTCACTTACACTCAACCATAAAACTGTTTGGAATCAATCATTCTCTTTCTATCAAAATAAAGTATCATCTTAAACATTTTGGTTTCAAAAAAACAATCATTTGGCTTATTAAAAGCACAAAATTTATTTGAGTATTAATGTCCATAGCTAGGCTATTTTGCTTAAAATTTTATACCTTTTCTTTCAAAATATCTGTATGGCAAGAATTTCCTTTGTATTGTTCTTCTTAACTGCCTTAGCGAACGCTCAAATTGTTACCATTCCCGATGCCAATTTTAAAAGCGCCCTGTTAGGTCATAATCCTGTTATAGATACCAATTCGGACGGAGAAATACAGGTATCTGAAGCAGAGGTTCTAACCACAATGTTTGTTCAAAACAAGAACATAAACTCCCTGGTAGGGATAGAAAGTTTCATTAACCTACAAAACCTAAACTGTAGTATTAATAACCTAACAGAATTAAATATATCTGCCCTTTCCAGCCTTACCAATTTACGCTGCGATAGCAATATGCTGAATAGCTTGGATCTTTCCCAAAATACCCTTCTAACAGATTTAGCATGCAATAACAACAACCTATCGGTGGTAGATGTAACGAACAACCCCAATTTGGAGGCTTTGTTTTGCGACTCCAACCCCATTAACAGCTTGGACATTACACAAAACCCCAATCTTTCTGGTTTGTGGTGTACCAATACAGCAATTACAGGGTTAGACACCTCGCAAAACCCAGTCCTTTTGGGTGTTTACATAAACGATAATCAACTAACGCATTTGGATTTTAGACAGAATCCGATTCTCGATTTAGTATGGTGTTACAATAACAATTTGGAATTTCTCGATGTACGTACGGGTAACAACAGCAATATGTTCGCCATGTTGGCAGATGGTAACCCCAATCTTCTGTGTATTGCTGTGGACGATGTAGATTTCTCCAACAGTCAAGCTTGTGGGTTTCCTTCGGGATGGTGCAAAGATGATACAGCCGTCTATCATGAAAACTGTGGGCTTACTGTTAATGACTATGCAACAAACAAGGTAGTGGTGTTTCCAAACCCTGTAACAGAAACATTGTACATAGGCAGTGGAACTACCTACGATAAAATTCAGGTGTACTCCGTTCAGGGTTATCTATTGCTGGAATCTCACGAAACCAAAATAGACGTAACGTCTTTAACATCTGGGGTTTATTTTGTTAAAGCTTTTGGGAATAACCACCCCAGTACTGGGCAATTCGTTAAGAACTAGACCCAAAAAACCGCAATACGTCGAAATCACTAAGAATCCCGAGCAATTTAACCAGTGTATTTTTTGTTAAGCTACAGGTTTTGCTACCTTTGTAATACGAGGAAAAGAATCTATTGCTATGCCAGAAATAATTCCAGGGGATAAGGAATTCGAAACCATACCTTCCGTAAAGGACAAGGCCTTACGAATTAATTTGAATGAAAACATCTACGGTACCTTTGCCGAAATTGGAGCTGGACAGGAAACGGTACGTAATTTCTTCCGTGCCGGTGGGGCTTCTGGAACCATAGCCAAAACGATTTCTGCATACGACAAAGACTTTAGTGATGCCATTTACGGTGTGGAAGCGGACGGACGCTACGTAACCGAATCCCGCCTTAAAAAAATGCTGTCGCACGAAATAGACCTTATCGAAGAAAGGATCGTACGTGAACG
>JANQKN010000217.1 GCA_028281065.1 Flavobacteriaceae bacterium
CCGAAATTTAGGTTGTTGTTTAACTCTAAGTTGAGGTAACCATTAAATTCCAATTTTTGGGTTTCGGGGTTGGTGGCAAAACCCAAGATGCCATCAAAGAGATTGTTGTTCTTTTTTTCCAAATAGAAATACACGGTGGTAGAATCTTTTCGGAACAATGCCTCTGGGGGTTTAATGGTCGAGACAAATCCTAGGTTGTTGAGGAGCTCGCTTTGTCGTATGATTTTGTCCCTGTCAAAGTCCCTTCCTGTTTTTACCCCTGCGTAGTACTTTAAAAATGACCTCGGGAATTTTTCATATCCTTTTATTAGGATGTTGTCAAGGGTTCTCTTGGGGCCGTATTGGGTATTTAGTACGGCAGTTAGGGTTTGTTGGTTTTCTTTTCGGATATTGGAAAGGCCCAATCGAGCAAATGGATTTCCGTCTTGTATGAGTTGTTTGTTCAAAAAAGACAAGGCTGCCTCTACTTGATCCAGTGGAATCGTAAAGTGGTTTTCTTCAATCTTTTTCGAAATGGCCTGCAGCAGGTTTTTGTCTAGCTCTTCCGGATTATAATAAATGGTGATGTCTTTCCAGCGATTGCCTAAATGGAATTGGGCTTGGTAGGTTGAGTCGTTTTTTTTGTCCAGAGATGTGAGTCGGCTTTCCAGGAACCCCCGTTTCTGAAATTTGGGTAGGAGCGAATCCACTTCGGCAGAAAGGGATTTGTAATTGGGGTGTGCGGTCCTGGGTTGGAGGGAGTCCAACAATCCATTTGGAAGTTCGGTTTTCCCGACAATTTCCAGGGTTAAATTCTGTGCGATTGCCCCGTCAGAAAATTGTATATATATATTAAGGTATAAAATTAGATACAGAAAACGCTTCAAAATACCTCTTTTTGGGTTTGTAAAACTAACGCTATTGTTAGGTTTTTCATATTTCAATTTTAAATAATTGTTGCTCAGTTAAAAATAAATTAGGCCCTATTGGAATAATTCAATTTTATTTCTACCTTTGCACGCCCTTTTATAGGGGAAATTATGTCATTTAATTAAGTATAATAAGGATTTTATATGCCAACTATTTCACAATTAGTACGAAAAGGAAGAGCCAAAATAACCAAGAAGAGTAAATCGGCTGCTTTGGATTCGTGCCCGCAACGTCGCGGTGTGTGTACTCGTGTATATACCACTACTCCTAAAAAACCGAACTCTGCGATGCGTAAAGTAGCGCGTGTTCGTTTAACCAACGGGAAAGAGGTAAACGCATACATCGGCGGTGAAGGACACAATCTTCAAGAGCACTCGATAGTATTGGTTAGAGGTGGAAGGGTAAAAGATTTGCCAGGAGTTAGATACCATATCGTTCGTGGAGCTTTGGACACCGCAGGTGTTGAAGGTAGAACACAGCGTAGGTCTAAGTATGGTGCAAAACGCCCTAAGAAGTAATTTTAAACATTTTTAAGACGAAGAAATGAGAAAAAGAGCAGCCAAGAAAAGACCGCTTTTACCAGATCCAAGATTTAACGATCAGTTAGTTACACGTTTTGTGAACAACTTGATGTGGGACGGTAAGAAGTCGGTGGCTTTCAAGATATTCTACGATGCTATTGATATTGTAGACGAGAAAAAACAAGACGAAGAGAAAACGGCTTTAGAGCTTTGGAAGGATGCACTTTCCAATGTAATGCCTCACGTAGAGGTGCGAAGCCGAAGAGTAGGGGGAGCTACTTTCCAAATCCCTATGCAAATACGCCCAGACCGTAAGATTTCCACAGCTATGAAGTGGTTAATTGGTTATGCTAGAAAGCGTAACGAAAAGTCTATGGCGCAAAAATTAGCTGCTGAGATTTTGGCAGCTGCTAAAGAAGAAGGTGCTGCAGTTAAAAAACGTGTGGATACACACAAGATGGCTGAAGCAAATAAAGCATTCTCACACTTTAGATTCTAATAAAAAATGGCAAGAGATTTAAAACTTACTAGAAATATAGGTATTGCTGCGCATATCGATGCCGGTAAAACCACCACTACAGAGCGTATCCTTTATTATACAGGGGTAAGCCACAAAATTGGAGAGGTTCACGATGGTGCTGCTACTATGGACTGGATGGAGCAGGAGCAGGAAAGAGGTATTACCATTACTTCTGCAGCAACCACTTGTACTTGGAACTTCCCCATCGAGAATGGGCAACCAACCGATGACACCAAAGGTTATCATTTCAATATCATCGATACTCCCGGTCACGTAGACTTTACCGTTGAGGTAAACCGTTCATTGCGTGTATTGGATGGATTGGTTTTCTTGTTTAGTGCAGTTGATGGTGTTGAGCCTCAGTCTGAAACTAACTGGAGATTGGCCGACAACTATAAAGTGCCTCGTATTGGGTTCGTAAACAAAATGGACCGTCAAGGATCTAACTTTATGGCAGTTTGTCAGCAAGTTAAGGATATGCTAGGATCCAATGCGGTGCCGATTGTAATGAACATTGGTGACGAAATGGATTTTAAAGGTATCGTAGACTTGGTGAAGAATCGTGCTATTGTTTGGCATGACGAAACCCAAGGAGCTACCTTCGATGTTATCGATATTCCTGAAGAGTTAAAAGAAGAAGCTGCTGAGTTGAGAGGGAAGTTAATCGAAGAAGTTGCTGCTTACGATGAGAACCTTCTTGAGAAATTCATGGAGGACGAAAACTCAATCACCGAAGACGAAATCCACGCTGCTTTACGTGCTGCGGTAATGGACATGTCCATTATTCCTATGATCTGTGGATCTGCATTTAAAAACAAAGGAGTTCAGTTCCTTTTAGATGCTGTATGTCGCTACTTGCCTTCCCCAGTAGATAGGGATGCAATTATAGGTACCGATCCAGATTCTGGAGAGGAGATCAGCCGTAAGCCAGACGTAAAAGATCCTTTCGCTGCCTTGGCGTTTAAGATTGCTACCGATCCTTTCGTAGGACGTTTGGCATTCTTCCGTACATACTCAGGTCGTTTGGATGCTGGTTCTTATGTGTTGAACAACCGTTCTGGTAAAAAAGAGCGTATTTCACGTATCTACCAGATGCACTCCAACAAACAAAATGCTATCGAGTTTATCGAAGCAGGAGATATTGGAGCAGCTGTAGGATTTAAAGATATTAAGACAGGAGATACCCTTTCTGCTGAGAAGTCCCCCATTGTATTGGAATCTATGGACTTCCCAGATCCGGTAATCGGTATCGCTGTAGAGCCTAAGACAAAGGCGGATGTGGATAAATTGGGTATGGCTTTGGCTAAGTTGGCCGAAGAAGATCCAACCTTCCAGGTTCGTACCGATGAGGCTTCTGGACAAACAGTAATCTCTGGAATGGGAGAGCTTCACTTGGATATTATCGTAGATCGTTTAAAGCGTGAGTTCAAGGTAGAAGTAAACCAAGGTAAGCCACAGGTAGAGTACAAAGAAGCTATTACCCGTGATGCTGACCACAGAGAGGTTTATAAGAAACAAACAGGGGGTCGTGGTAAATTCGCAGATATCGTATTTACTATTGGACCTGCCGAAGAAGGAAAAGTAGGTCTTGAATTCGTCAACGAAATTAAAGGAGGTAACATTCCTAAGGAATTTATCCCATCTGTTGAAAAAGGATTTAAGGCTGCTATGAAAAACGGTCCTTTGGCTGGATTCGAAGTAGATAGTATGAAGGTTACCCTTAAAGATGGATCTTTCCACGCGGTAGACTCCGATCAGCTATCATTCGAATTGGCTGCTAAACTAGGATTTAAAGCAGTTGCTAAATCAGCAGGTGCTGTGATCATGGAACCCATTATGAAGTTGGAGGTGTTAACTCCAGAAGAGAACATGGGGGACATCGTAGGGGACTTGAACCGTCGTCGTGGTCAGGTAAATGACATGAGCGACCGTGCAGGTTCTAAAGTTGTAAAGGCTGAAGTGCCACTTTCTGAAATGTTTGGTTATGTAACCACATTGAGAACGTTGTCTTCGGGTCGTGCAACTTCTACTATGGAATTTTCACACTATGCAGAAACTCCTTCTAACATTTCAGAAGAAGTAATCGCTGCAGCAAGAGGAACCGCTAACGTATAAATTTTCAGCAATGAGTCAAAAAATTAGAATCAAACTAAAATCTTACGATCATAATTTAGTGGACAAATCTGCTGAAAAAATCGTTAAGACCGTAAAAAGTACCGGTGCCGTGGTAACAGGGCCAATCCCTTTGCCAACGCACAAAAAGATCTTTACCGTGTTGCGTTCGCCACACGTAAACAAGAAGAGTAGAGAGCAGTTCCAATTGAGCTCTTACAAGCGTCTATTGGATATCTACAGTTCTTCTTCTAAAACCATCGATGCTCTTATGAAATTAGAGCTTCCAAGTGGTGTAGAAGTAGAGATCAAGGTGTAAGTATAGTTCCGAAGAAATTCGGAAGACATGTCCTGAGCTGCGGGCGAGGGAAAAACGGAAACAAAATAACATTCGGGGTCGAATTTATTTTGACCCCGAATTTTTGAAAAAAGGTTTCCGGAAATAAAGAGTAAATAATTAATAACTATAAATAATTAAATATGTCTGGGTTAATTGGAAGAAAGATAGGGATGACCAGCATCTTTGACGAGAACGGAAAGAACATTCCGTGTACCGTTATCGAAGCAGGCCCCTGTGTTGTTACCCAAGTCAGAACCAAAGAGGTTGACGGGTATGAAGCTCTTCAGCTTGGTTTCGATGACAAAAAGACTGCTAATAAAGCTGCCGAAGGGCACGCCAAAAAAGCGGGAACCGTTGCAAAGCGTAAAGTTGTTGAATTCCAAGGATTCGAAGAGGAGTATAAACTAGGTGATACCATCACCGTAGAGCACTTCACAGAAGGTGAATTCGTGGATGTAGCTGGAACGAGTAAAGGTAAAGGTTTCCAAGGGGTTGTAAAACGCCATGGTTTTGCCGGTGTGGGTCAAGCGACTCACGGTCAGCACAACCGATTGAGAGCACCTGGTTCCATTGGTGCAGCATCGTATCCTGCGAGAGTATTCAAGGGAATGCGCATGGCTGGACAAATGGGGAATGAAAAAGTGAAAGTACAAAACCTAAGAGTGTTGAAAGTAGTTCCTGAAAAGAACCTACTTGTTGTAAAGGGATGTGTTCCCGGTCACAAGAACGCTTACGTAACTATTCAGAAATAATGAAGGTAGCTGTAGTAGATAAAAACGGAAAAGACACTGGTAGAAAGGCAGACCTTTCTAAGAGTGTATTTGGTATTGAGCCAAATAATCACGCTGTATACCTTGATGTAAAACAGTACTTGGCCAACCAGCGTCAAGGAACACACAAATCCAAGGAGCGTGGTGAGATTACGGGAAGTACCCGCAAGATCAAAAAGCAAAAAGGAACTGGTACGGCCCGTGCGGGAAGTATCAAGTCTGGTGTGTTTAAAGGAGGGGGAAGAATGTTTGGTCCAAGACCGAGAAACTACTCTTTCAAATTGAACAAAAACTTGAAGCGTTTGGCACGTAGATCTGCATTGAGTATGAAGGCAAACGATAAGTCAATCGTTGTGCTTGAGGACTTTACGATGGATACTCCAAAGACGCAAGAGTTCACTGCTATTTTGAAGAACCTAGGACTGGAAAACAAAAAATCTTTGTTTGTGTTGGGAGAGTCGAATAATAATGTATATTTGTCGTCTCGTAATTTGAAAGGCGCTGAAGTTGTAACTAACTCAGAATTAAGCACTTACAAAATTATGAACGCAAACAGCTTAGTGTTGTTTGAAGGTTCTTTGGAAGGAATTGAAGAAAACTTAAGTAAATAGAAACAAGATGAATATCTTAATTAAACCTATTATTACAGAAAAAGCTACGAGAGATGCGGAAGAAAACAACCGTTTCACTTTTGTAGTAAACCCTAAGGCGAACAAGATAGAAATCAAAAAAGCAGTTGAGGCTGCTTATGGAGTTTCTGTTACTGCAGTTCGCACAATGAATGTCCGTCCAGATAGACGTGTTCGTTATACGAAAACGGGTATCCAAACTGGTAAAACAAATGCTTATAAAAAAGCGATTGTACAGGTGGCGGAAGGTGATACTATAGATTTTTACGCAAACATCTAATCTAATTTAGATTTAAAAAGACAACAATGTCAGTAAGAAAGTTAAAACCAATCACCCCAGGGCAGCGATTTAGAGTTGTAAATGGATTTGACGCCATTACGACTGATAAGCCGGAGAAAAGTTTATTAGCTCCGAAAAAACGCTCAGGAGGTAGAAACAGTCAAGGAAAAATGACCATGCGCTATAAAGGTGGTGGTCATAAAAGACGATACAGAATTATCGACTTTAAACGCAACAAGCATGGAATCCCTGCTACTGTTGCTTCTATTGAATACGATCCAAACCGTACAGCGTTTATCGCTTTATTGAATTACCAAGATGGTGAGAAGCGATATGTAATTGCGCAGAACGGTCTTCAAGTAGGTCAAAACATCGTTTCCGGTGAAAAAGTGGCTCCAGAAATTGGAAATGCCATGACCTTAGCAAACATCCCGTTAGGTACTATTATTTCCTGTTTAGAATTACGCCCAGGCCAAGGAGCCGTTATGGCGCGTAGTGCTGGTGCTTTTGCACAGTTAATGGCAAGGGATGGTAAGTATGCTACCGTAAAGTTGCCTTCTGGTGAAACCCGTATGATCTTAGTTACCTGTATGGCAACCATTGGTGCTGTTTCCAACAGTGACCACCAATTGTTGGTGTCTGGTAAAGCCGGTAGATCTAGATGGTTGGGTAGACGTCCACGAACAAGACCAGTAGTAATGAACCCAGTAGATCACCCAATGGGTGGTGGTGAGGGTAAATCCTCTGGAGGACACCCACGTTCTAGAAACGGTATCCCTGCAAAAGGATACAGAACCCGTTCTAAGACTAAAGCGAGTAATAAATATATAATCGAACGTAGAAAGAAATAAGCTATGGCAAGATCATTAAAAAAAGGACCATACGTTCACTATAAGTTAGAGAAGAAAGTACTGGCAAATGTGGAAGCCAACAAGAAGACCGTTATCAAGACTTGGTCTCGTGCATCCATGATTACTCCAGACTTTGTTGGACAGACCATCGCAGTACACAACGGACGTCAATTCGTTCCTGTATATGTAACTGAGAACATGGTAGGACATAAACTAGGAGAATTT
>JANQKN010000018.1 GCA_028281065.1 Flavobacteriaceae bacterium
GGTGGACCGCAACAAGGGCATCTCTTCTATAAGCTACAACCACCTGAACCTCCCCGATACTGTGACCATAGATAATGGCACGGAAAGCGGAACCATAAGTTATATCTATGATGCATCTGGAGCCAAATTGAAAAAGACGGTAAACATCACAGGGCAAACCACCAAGGAGATCCTCTATGCAGGGGGCTATGTGTATGAAGATGACGATTTGCAGTTCTTTCCCCACCCAGAGGGCTATGTGGAACCTGTGGCGGGGACCAGTAAGAGTATTGGCTTCTCTACAGGGGGAGCCACAAGCTATACGGCCTATAACTACGTCTTCCAATACAAGGACCATTTGGGGAATGTTAGGTTAAGCTATGCAGATAGTGATGGTAACAATGCCATAGATACCGCTACGGAGATTGTGGAGGAAAGCAATTACTATCCTTTCGGGCTGAAACAAAACGGTTATAATGACGACATATCAGCAAATGGGAATGCCTTGGCCCAGAACTTTAAGTACAATGGTAAGGAGTTAAACAGTGAAATGGGACTTGAATGGTATGATTTTGGAGCAAGGAATTATGATGCTGCACTCGGGCGTTGGATGAATATCGATCCACTTGCTGAAGAGATGAGAAGGCACAGCCCATACAATTATGCTTTTAACAACCCCATCTTTTTTATAGATCCAGATGGAATGGCTCCTGTAGATTGGTATATAGATGCTACAACAGGAAAAGTTCTTGGAAAAGATGGTGCTGACACAAATAATATAAGAACGATTGATGCAGGAACATTCGATAGTATAAGTACTGCAAATGGAGGAACAACTTCAGAAGCTGCAACAGCAGAACTTCAAGAAAAAAGTGCTGTTATTCAAATAAACCAAAGTAAAATTGATGATGATCTAGCGATAATTAATAATCAAACTGTGGCAGATCAATCCGCCGAGAGACAGATATATATTAATTTGAGTCCTGTTCGAGATGATGAAGGATATTCAAGTACAGATTCAAACGGCAATTACATATATGAGGTTACTTCAGAAATGGGTAATCCCGGAACAGACGGAGAAGCACCATTTGAAGCAAGAATTAATGGCAATGGAACAGCAATGAGAAATGGATCTGTCGTCCTTGCGGGTGCACACACCCACAATCTAACCTCAGACCCAACTGTCGTTAATACCTCCACTACCTCAGGGAAAGATGCCAATGTTGCATCTTCATTTGGAGTAACTCTTTATGCCGTAGATTCATTTACCGGAACACCTTCTGTGCATTCTAAACAAGTAAGTAAACTAGGGATGACTGTTGGACCATCAATACATAGAGTAACTTCTGATGGAACAAAAACCGATAACATTGGCACAACAAATAACAATAATATCGGAGAGGATGCGTTAAAGAAATTTTCAGGAATAAATAACTAGGTAATGGGGAAATATATAATGATTATCATAGGTGTTTTATTAATCAGTTGTTCAAGTCAAAAACAACAATATCAAGATCCGAAGATCATAGCATATAGGTTTCCGGATAAGATTGAGCAGTTATTACTAAAGCAAATCGAAGAAAAACCTGATGACAATTATGGCTTACTAATTGAGCATTCGGATAAAAATGGTAAGGTAATTACTCTTGTAAAAGAGTATAGTTATTTTCATTTTAACACTTCCTATAGAGCTCTTATAGGAGAAAAATATTATCCTATTTCTTTTCCTCAGTTCGATGCAAAATATGGGGTAGCTGAAGATGCTGGAGAGGTTTTAAAACGAAAAATCCAAAGTCGGGATTCGACAGATTTTCTAACAAAAAAATCTTACCCATTATATCATAATGTTTACGTTGTCAAGGTAGATCATGAAAACAAAATAATATTTGAAGGATACGAATATTAACAAAAAAAGCCTATCGGTCGATAGGCTTTTTTTTCATAAGTTTTGGTATGCAGATACTAATAATTGGGGGGGTTATTCATCTTGACGACCTGATATTTTCTCCCACGCTTCTCGAGTCATAAAAAAAAGTTCTTCTTTTTCAATGTCAAAAATCGATATGAATTTTGGACTAACAACAATATGTTTGCTCCAGCTTAGATAATCTTTATAGAGTAATAAAGTACAAATATCTGTGGAATTTATATAATCTGATCGAACATGCGAATGAATAGTTTGCTCAATTGGTTGTTCCTGATTTTCTGCTTTAAAAGGAAACTGGACAATTGAGTTATGTATTTTCTCCTTCTTTTTAAACCTATTCATTTTGTCATAAGATAGCTTGAAATCTGCTCCAAGTATTAACACACCATCAATCTTAGGTGCTGTTAAAACCAAAACCTTCTTTTCGTCATTATCGATAACAGGAATAAAGTTTAGAGAGGTGTTTTGATAAAATTCAAAGAAACCATCTTTGTTGTCATAAACACGTTCTAAAGCATCCTGTCGAATAGTGATCAAGTCAGCTTCTGTAGGTGTTGCTTTTTGATTTAAGGTGTCGATTCTGACTGGTTGTTCTTTAGGTATTGAATCGAACTTGTATCGAGCTAAAATATGATTGGGATCATATCTACTAAAGAAAACAGTATTAACTAATTGATCTTCTCCTATATAAGATAAGTATCCACCAATACTATCCCTTTTGTCAGCCCATCTTAAAAGAAAATCATCGGTTCCGTACCAAGAACCTTTTTCAAGTCTATATAACAGTTTACCTTCTTTTAAAATTGCCTCTGTTTGCTTGTTTTGGGAATACCCAAACAAAGAAATTAAAAAAAACAATACAGATAAATGAGACTTTTTCATATATATTTTCAAAGCAAAATTTGAATAAAAGTACGTATTTATTTTTAAGACTTAATTGTTTAAAAACGCCCGTCTTTTACCTACCGTCTGGACACATTTTTTATTTCGATATTTTTGAAATAAACTAAAATGCAGACGAGACATTTTGAAAATTTAAGCGACAAGCGATTGTTGAATAGGAGTAATTCCATTCTCAATCGCTTGTTTTCTAATGGGGTTCACAGTATCCGGCAACTGGCTAGGAACGATTCCGAGGCCAAGTCCATATACCGTTTTCTCCAAAACGATAATGCCAGTGAATCGGATATCATTGAAAATATGGTTTCCAACTGTAAAAGGGCGGTGGGGAGCAAATCTGTTTTGTGCATTCAGGATACGAGTTCGATCAACCTGTACAACCATAGAAACAGGCTAAGGAAAGATGGGACAATCGGAAGTATGCACAATAAATCACACCGGTCAGGGGGTCTGGGCTTTTTTATGCACCCCAGTTTTGTAATTGATTCCAACACATTGGTTCCCTACGGTTTTTCCGATATATCCCTGTACAATAGAGAGATAGACCAGCCAAATAAAGGGAGGAACCACCATATCAGGCTCATTCCCCTTGAAAAAAGGGAATCTTACAGATGGATCAAATCTTCCTTGAATACAAAACAGGCTTTGGACCAAGCCAAAGAAATTATCATCATTCAAGACAGGGAGGGCGATTTCTATGAACAATTCTGTGTCGTTCCCGACAAGAGAACCCACTTATTGATACGATCGAAAGCCAACCGGATTGTCAACCAAAAGGAGAAGCTGTTCGAACATTTATCCAATACCCCTGTAAGAGGCACGTATACCACAAAAGTCGAGGGGGACAATAGAAGAAGGACCCAGACCAGAACAGCGAAAATGGAAGTTCGTTTCTCTAATATCACCATCAATGGGAACCAGTATACAAACAAGAACCTGCCTGAAAAAATCTCTCTTTATGCTATTGAGGTCAAAGAGGTCAATAAGGATGTTGACAAGCCCATACATTGGAGGTTACTGACCACCAAAAAGGTTGAGGATATAGAAACGGCTTTGTTGTGCATCGAATGATATACCTGCCGTTGGTTGATAGAAGAAGTTTTCAAGGCTTTGAAGAAAGGGGGCTTTAATTTAGAAGCCAGTGAATTGTCCCAAGGAAAGGCTATCCGGAAACTCAGTTTGATGATGCTGGAGACCATTATCAAGCTGTTCACTATGAAGATAGCATATTCGATGCCAGAGGAAACCGACCCAGCCAGTTGCTTCTCGGAACAAGAGATAGAAGTGCTCGAACTACAGATAGAGCAACTGGAAGGTAAAACAGAGAAATTAAAAAACCCATACAACCGTTCCGATCTGAAACGGTATATATGGGCTATTGCTAGAATTGGTGGCTGGAAAGGTTACCTCTGCGAGAGAAAACCTGGCATAACCACCTTATGGATCGGTCTGCAAAAATTTAACGCTATCATGCAGGGCTGGATACTCTTTAGAGATGTGTCCAGACGGTAGGTCTTTTACGAGCGTTTTTTTCATTTAATTATTCCAACCAAATCTCTTTGGCCTTTTCAAATCCCACCCATTTATGCTCTTTGTCGTGCCCTCTGCATGCCAGTTCATAACGGATCAACTTTTCCAAAGGGATATCATAATGAAGTATGAACCTTAATAATTCACCATTCATTACGGTAAACATCCCAACTATTTCCTGCCAATGCTGTAGTTGGTCACAATCCGCTCGGATATGCTGTATATCCAGATAGGATAATCCAGAATACCCATTGGGCAGTTCCTCGATCTCCTCCTCTTCAAAACACGGATGACCGTTTGGAATAACGAAGTACCCCGACTCACAGCTCGGCACAACAACAAAACGCCGGTGGGTGAGCCTGTACTCAAAATTGAGCCACAGGGCACGGTCGATCGCCTTCTGTTTATTGGTGTAGTTCTCAAAATCACTTTGCTTTTTCATCACCCTCCTTTTTTACCAATGCCATTGTCCTTCCATTCAGGGAGATGATATCATCACGTGAGGATTTAGGGTCTTTCCCTTTCTTACGGAGTAACCGCTGCGAATTGAAAAGCGGACGGCACTTGATGTTGAAATCCGAATACCCAAAGGCATCTTCTTCATTCTTGAAAGTCTTCACATAGGCTTCGTGTAATTCTCCATTGGTCATCTGGTTGTCCTTGGCGTTCATAATGATCTCCAAAGCACGAGAAGCAACAGGGTTCAATCCATTGTTAGGGTCGGAAAACTCAAAACCAAGTTCCTCCAGTTCCTTTCGTTTAGTATCGTCTACATATTTAAGCAGAACAGAAACATCACGGCGGTACTCCTTCAGACGGTCTGCAATTTCCCGTTTCTCCTCTTTGAGCTTTTCCATTTTCTTGTCGGTTTCGGACAAAAGCCCTTGATCTGTTTTGATGTCCCCAATAAGGGCATCGATAATCGTGTTGTTTTTCATTATATAAAGATTTGTGTGGCAGTTAGCCACGGATTAATATTCAATTTTGTGGCGATTCGCCGCAGATGATTTTTATTGTTTAATTGACCTGCGCTTCTAGCGCATAGTTGGCAGTGAGGACTTCGACTTTGCGGTTACGTCCTTTTTCCTTATCGGCTTTTCCAGCCGATAGGGGCTTATCAAAGACAAGGGTATACCAATCGTTCTTTTCGGTGTATTCGGATAGGATATCTGACGGATACGAGGACAGCAAGAATTTTCCCTTCACATTAGAAAGAGTATCCAATAGTTTTCTGTAGTCGTTTTCAGAATATCCATCATAATGCCCTTGGTCCGTGTTTATGTAAGGTGGATCAACATAATGGAAGGCATCCTCGGCATCACGGCTTTGGATTACCTTGCAGGCATCGTTGCATTCGATCTGTGCGGCTCCTAGCCGCTGGGAGATAGATTCATCGAATGTCATTTTTCTGTTCTGGAACGACTTTAACCTTTTACTGTACTTATCATATCCCCACGAACCAATACTGGAAGAGAACCCCATGTTGGTAGCGATATAAAATGCCCAAGCCTGTTGCAATTTCCCGAACAGGTGTGGCATTCGGTACATGGTAAGGGCAACGGTATAGGTTGCTCTTGAAAAGAGTGTATTTTCAATTTTGGCTTTAAGAGACTTAAAATTGGTTTTGGTCTGCTCAAAGAAGTTCACCACCATGTTGTTGGTGTCATTAATCACCTCTGCCTCCGACGGGGGTTTGGCAAAGAAGATTGCACCACCGCCAAAAAAGGCTTCGGTGTAGATTCGGTGCTTGGGTATCAACGGTAGTATGGCGGACACCATATTCTGTTTACCGCCGTAGTAGGAAATGGGGGTTTTGAGTTTAGACATATGCAGTCGGGCATTAAAGGAAATAATGAAACTGTATAGGTCTGTATGTAACTGTTTTCAAAGGATATTACAGAATTGTGTCAGCACTAAAGGGAACAGAGGGCTTTCCGTCGATCATTAGCTTGAGGTAGATCGACCAGTTGGCAAGGGAAATGAAATCCTCCGTTCTGAAGATCGGATAGAACTCCTTTTCCATGAGCTTGGCATCGGTGATCCCGAGGCGGAAACAGACGATTGTCCCCACGTTACCAAGGACACTGGCACGGACATCGGGGTGCAACTGGTGCAGGAACTGGTTGGCCAGTATAAGCCCAACCCTGAACTTCCGAATCTGTGCCAAGAGTTCAGAAATCAATTCATTACCAGAGATTGTCTGGAACTCGTCGATATACAGGAAATAGGGTCTGCGTTTTTCCTCTGGGACATCGATCCGTGAGAAACAGGCCGAAGCAAGGGACGTGAGCAAAAGCCCTCCAACTATATTCGCTGCATCCGCCCCCGCTTGGCCCTTGGCCAGATTCAGAACCAAGATGGTGCCTTCGTCTATGATTTTTCTGAGGGAGATTTGTTCATCGTTTTCGACAAGCGTGCGCCTGATGATGGAATGGCTCAAAAAACCACCCAGTTTGTTCATGATCGGGAGCAGGTCATTGGATTTATACTTCGGGAACTCCTTCTCCCAAAAGACGACAATGTCGTCAGATAATATATTGGGGAGGCAGTTCTTTCGATAACCATTATCATGTAAAATCCGAAGGATATCCGAAAAATCGGCAGAGGGTTGATCCAACAGTGTAAGTAGGATCATACGAAGGATATGCTCCATTTTCATACCCCAAGCCGATTTCCATTGACGCTGGAATATCTCGAGGATATTGGAAGCAACCAATGATCGCTTTGACGGTGACACTTTCCTTAAGGGATTGTACGCAAAGGGGATTTTGGGATCGGTGATATCGAAATAGATGAGCTTCCTGTCGGGAAACCTGTCCCTTATCTTGGCAACGATCTCACGGGAAGCATCCCCGTGGACATCCAGAAAGCAGAACCCACGCCTTGCTTCGGCATCCTGTACCATGAGGGTTTTGAGCAGGGAGGTCTTTCCGCTCCCGCTCTTCCCAAAGACATAGAAATGGAACATCCGATCCTTTTGCTTGATCCCAAAGAGTCGCCTATCGTTCCTGAAATTGGTCCTTGCAAAGTAGCTAACATCGAAAAAGCGGTCGGGTTCCATGACAAGGGAAGAAGGGTTAGGTTCGGATCAAAGTGTTATTTTTTTGTAACAGCCGAACACGGCCATGAAGGAACTACTTGCCTTTTTTAGAATCTGTGATAATTTTTAGGAACGCCTTGAGTGTCTTTTTTACGTTCAACTTATTTCCATTATACCATGGAGCGGAAAGGGAAGACAGCTGGCTTTTTTATGTGAGGGGAGCATACAGTCCTTGCGAATTTTTCATTTATGAACTACACTATTACAAGTAACTTAAATACAAAGAAACCCCGTTGCCCGAAAGGGTTGTTCAGAATTTTCTAGTTCTGGAGAAGGTAACAACGGCGTGTTTATTTATGTATCCCAAGTCAAGGACTTGAGCTAGAAGCTTTATTTTCTATCTCGGTCATTGACCGTAGGTTATGTAAAAGACCCGCTCGATTACCTTCGGCGGGTCTTTTATATCCAATGAACATTGAAAAAGCAATAGAGACTTATTTAAAATGGAAAGAAACCCATACGACTGTGGCAGTAGATCGGTACAGGATTCGACTACAGCAATTTATGGAATTCGTAAATCCGGACTATCCCTTATCAAATATCAATGGGGAACACATTGTAACCTTTCATAAGCAAATGGAAAAGGGTTACAGTCCAGCAACCATAGCGTATTCCGCAAGGATACTCCGGAATTTTTTCTACTTCTGGCATGGGAGAAGGGAAGTCCATTTCAATCCCAAGGAGATCATCCCCGTAAGGTTTATCAATCCTGATAAGGACATAGTGACCAAAGGGGATTTTGAGGATATGGACGATCTTCTGGATGAAGATTATTTCGATGACCTTAAAAAGAAATTGGTGTTGAACCTGCTTTGGGACACAGGGATGCGCATCAGTGAACTCTGTGAGATCGAACTAGGGAACATCAGTGAACCCAATAAGGAAGGGTTGAGGACTGCCAAGGTTCGCACCCGAAAAAGCATGAGGTATAACCTTGTGGTTTGGGGGAGTAAGACCAATGACCTACTTATGAAATACCTTGGGGTTCGGTTGTGTTTTGAAAATTGTAATACGGACGAACTGTTTATCAATCCGAAAACAGGAAAACCCTATACAGCAAGGAGCATCCAGCGCTGGATAAAGGAATTGGCTGATATGGCTATGCTCGATAAGAACATCACACCGCACAGTTTTAGGCACGGAAAGGCCAATCATATATTGGATCAAGGGGGAAGTGTTAGGGATGTATCTGCGATACTTCGCCATGTCAAACCCGAATCAAGTTTCCATTACATGCAGCTTTCAGCCAAACACTACCTTGATGTAGCTGGAAAATACCTCGCAGCAGCATAAAACAATCCCAAGGGATTGTTTTTTAATTGGTCATAAGATATACTGGGAACAGTACCTTATAACTATGAATAGCGCAATGGAACCATGGTCTTTTTACAAAGTAATACTTTGTATTTAAGTTACTACCGTCCCAGAACAGTGGAGAGTAGCCCTACTTGGGCTACATAAAAAACATTGATAACGTCGCACAACACCTCTTGTACGACAAAAGTCAAGGGTTTTCCGACATTGTTTTGCGACACCAGATCAAGGTTTATTTGTGCTATTGGACTTTAGTCCTAAGGTTATCGGTACGTAAAACACAATTTAAATGTCAAAATTTTATAATGTCGTTACAAGGAAAAATATTCCAATGGGCGACACGGAGAAAACCCTATATCACAAGGTAGGAATCTTGAAGATAACCCCGAATAATGGATGGTTTTTAAACCTGTACCACACGGACATGGAGTTCCAGATCTTTCCGAACCATGAAGATGAATTACCAGTGATCAAATTTGAAGGCCATG
>JANQKN010000038.1 GCA_028281065.1 Flavobacteriaceae bacterium
GAATGGCTGTGGCAGATCTAAGGGTAATGGGAAGAGCTACCCAAGGGGTTAAACTAATTAAAGTTCGTGAAGACGATTCCATCGCTGCCGTTGCCAAAGTAATGCATGATGAAGATGATGTGGAATTGGACGGGGAAGACCTAGAAGAAGATACTCCAGAAAATGGCACAGCTATTGATAATGACGATACACAAACTGAAAGTAACGAATAAATTTTAAACCTCCCTATATAATGAAAACTAGAATACTTATAGCCGGAATGATGTTGGCTTCTGTAGCAGTAACAGCTCAAAAGAAGGAGATCAAAAAAGCCGATAAAGCCATAAAAAATGGTAACACCGTCGAGGCTATCAATTATCTGAATCAAGCAGAAGCCCTATTGGGTGCTGCCGACGCCAATCAGAAGCTTCAGTATTATCTTATAAAAGCCGAAGCCTTTACCAAAGATGGGGGCACAGGTAATTTCGATAAAATGAAAACAGCTGCCGATGCGTTGATCGAAGCTGAAAAATTGGCTCCCAAAGGTGACAATGCCACTCGATTGGAAGCTGCACAAAAAGCCCTTCGTATTAATTTGGTAAACAGTGCTATTGGAGATCAGGATACCAAGAATTATTTAATGGCTTCCAAAAAGTTAACCATGAGTTACTCCATAAGCAAGAAGGATACTTCGGACCTTTATTACGCAGCTGGTAACTTGGTAAACGGTAAGGATTTCGATACGGCCATCTCCTATTACAAGAAGCTATTGGATATGGGCTTTACTGGAATCCAACAACAATATGTAGCCAAAGACCCTGAGGGTAAAGAAGTGAATTTCCCTAATGAAGAAGAGCGCGATCAGGCTGTATTGCTTTATGGACATACCGAGCCTGTAAACCGTACCACTCCTTCTGTAAAAGGGGATATCCTACAAAAAGTAACCCTTATCCATATTAACAGAGGTGAAAACGAAGAGGCACTGGCTATTATGAAAGAAGCAAGGGCAGCCAATCCTAATGATACAAACCTAATGCGTTCTGAGGCTGACCTAGCTTACAAGATGGGGGATATGGAGAAGTATGATTCTATCATGAACGAGATCATTAAAAATGATCCCGATAACCCAGAATTGTATTACAACCTAGGTGTAGGTGCTGCTCAGAATGGTCAGAACGAAAAAGCCCTTAATTATTACAAAAAGGCTTTGGAGTTGAGACCAGACTATGCCATTGCTCAAATAAACATTGCTGCTTTAATGCTTGCTGGTGAAGGTGCGATAGTAGAAGAAATGAACAACTTGGGAATGTCTGCTGCAGACGAAAAGCGTTATGACGAGTTGAAGAACCAGCGTATTAAGCTATACGAAGATGTATTGCCTTATTTGGAAGCTGCTGTGCAAAGTAAGTCGGACAATGTAGAATTGGTTCGTACCCTTATGAATATCTACAGTCAACTCGGTAAGGATAGTGAGTACAAGGCCATGAAGGCTAAGTTAGAATCTATGGGAGGATAATTTCCCTTATACATAAAATGAAAAAACCGCCCAGTGAGGCGGTTTTTTTATGGAGAATTGCGAACTATTTTTTCGTAATGATGATTCCTTTTCGGTGGTTGTTGGTATGCACGTCCAGTAAATACGTTCCAGGCGGATAATTAAAATCGAAGGAATAAGTTTCGGTTTGCGGGTTCGATATCCTCTCCCTTATAAACTTGGTTAGAAAACGCCCATTTAAATCGAATAATTCAATCACTAGGTTGTCACTGTGGGTGAATTTGATTTCCACATTGAGCTTATCCACAATAGGAGTAGGGGCTACCTTTAGCTGCAAATCGGGAATTGGGGCGGATTCAATGTCTACAGTGCTAAGAAATCCGGTAAACTTGTAGATGGATACGCCAGAAGCATAACCTAGGTTTGGATTTAACCAAAATATTCTATTGAGGCTGTCACCAAGGCCAATACTATTCCATGTTTGCCCACCATCGTTGGTTTCATAAAATCCAGAGTTATGTCCTCCTATCCACCCTCGATCTGGGGTCTGAAACCCTACAGCCTGCACAAAGTCATCAGGCACATCGAACATTTCCCAGGTTAGACCTGAATCCAAAGATTTGGTTATTTTTCCCTGTACGTTGGACTGAATGGAACCAAACATAATCGTGTTGTTTTCCATAAGTTGCATTTTCCAGACATAATCCCCAGAGGTACCCGAATTAAATATGGGGATCCAAGTGGCTCCACCATCTGTGGTTTTTAAAATAACTCCACCCGATGGTGCATTCCCGGAAACAAAACCGGTTTGTTCATCTATAAACAAAATTTCTACCAAAGCATCTGCATATGCCGACATATCCGTATACTCCCAAGTCTCCCCACTATCGGTAGATTTTATAATATAAGCAGGCTCAAACCAAGCGCCACACCCATAAACTGTACTATTGCCAACGGTATCCAAACCACAAATGGCTGGAGGATTAGAGGGTAGGTTTACTGTGGTCCAATTGTCTCCACCATCGGTGGTTTTGTAAAAAGTGCCATCTAGCGATCCTAAGAAACCAATGTTTTCATCCAGAAATTCAATATTTCTTAAATAACCTCCTGGATCGAACTGAAAGGTCCATGTTTCCCCACCATCAGTTGTTTTATATACTTGTGATGAAGGACCATTGGCAGCCCAGCCTAAATTTTCATTAAGGAAGAAGACATCGTCGAATCGCCCCAACCCAGTAGGGGCATTAGGTAGTTGCAACCAGAACCCTTGTGCCGTGGCACAGGTAATGGATACCCAAGTGGCTAGTAGAATAAGTAATGATTTTTTCATAGTTTGTTTTTTTAAAAGTAATGCCAATGATAACAAGATAGTTAAAAGGAAAGGGCAAAGGGAGCCAGACCTATCTGGTTTTATGAATCTAGATGAAGATATGGTGCAGGGGAATGCTTAGAGAATGCGCTTTATCACTCTAAGTTTATGGGTGTGCCTTCGCTCTTCGGCATTGAAGATTCCTGTGTGATCCAATCGGTCGATACGAACACGACCATGGGCGTGGATAATGTAGTTGTCCTCCATGATGATCCCTACGTGTACGATGGCACCTTCGGTATTATCGAAAAATACCAAATCGCCAGGTTCGCTTTCCTCAATAAAGCTTAAGGCTTCCCCTTGGGTGGCTTGCTGACTGGCATCACGGAGCAGCTTATGTCCGTTTAGCTTATAGACCATTTGCGTGAAACCACTGCAGTCTATTCCAAAAGGGGTTCTGCCACCCCACAAATAAGGGCTGTTCAGATAAAGCAATGCGGTATCGACTAGGTTTTGTTTGTCCAGCTTTCCGGCGAGGGACTTGCCTTCAAAAGTATGTTGTAGAAGTGGCAAGGTATTTAAATTGCTCCCCATAGGAATGGAGAGCAATTCGTCGGTATTTGTAGTAATGCAATCTATTAAATCTGCAGATACCAAAGTGTCTTTGGCAGCATACTCTTTGTATTCTTCTTCAGTAATAAACTGAAACTGTTTGTTGTCTATCCAACCTTCGTAAGAGTCATGTTGTAGACGGATACGGCTCCATTTTTTCCTGCTTTCCAAAACTTTTAGCAGTTCCCCGTATAGCACCTGATTGACCATTTCACTACGATCATTGGCTTCGTCCCGTAATGGGACAATACTAAGGGAACAGATACCGTATTTCATAAAGAAGAAACTAAATGTAGACTATTAGTTTCGTTCTATAACCATGGCAGAAGCTCCACCGCCACCATTACATATAGCAGCCGCTCCTATTTTAGCATCGTTCTGTTGCAATACGCTTAGAAGTGTAATAAGGATACGAACCCCGCTACAACCCAATGGGTGCCCCAAGGATACGGCTCCACCGTTTACATTTACATTGCTGTCGTTAAGCCCTAGGATTTTCATATTGGCCAATCCCACCACGGAGAATGCTTCGTTAAACTCGAAATAATCTACATCGTCTAGGGTAATCCCAGCCTTGTCAATGGCTTTTGGCAGAGCTTTGGCAGGTGCAGTAGTGAACCATTTGGGTTCATGTGCTGCATCTGCATAGCTTTTAATGGTCGCTAATGGGGTAAGTCCCAGCTCATTTGCTTTTTCCTCGCTCATAAGTACCATGGCTCCAGCTCCATCGTTAATGGTAGAAGCGTTGGCGGCAGTTACGGTTCCTTCTTTGGTAAAGGCGGGACGTAAAGCTGGGATCTTTTCCATTTTTACGTTCTTGTATTCCTCATCTTCGCTAACCAATACAGGTTCTCCTCTTCGTTGTGGAACGGAAACTGGAACTACTTCGTCGGCAAATTTACCTTCGCTCCATGCTTTGGCAGATCTTTCGTAGGACTGAACGGCAAATGCATCCTGATCTTCCCTGGAGAATTCGTATTCTACAGCACAGGCATCGGCACAAACACCCATGGCGTTTTTGTCGTAGGCATCTACCAAGCCATCTTTCTGCATTCCATCTTCCAAGGTGCCAGGACCGAATTTCTTTCCATTCCGCATGTGCACGTAATGCGGAATGTTGCTCATGCTTTCCATTCCTCCAGCGACAACGATGTCTGCATCTCCCAATGCAATGGCTTGTGCAGCGTTCATTACAGCCTTCATTCCAGAAGCACATACTTTATTTACAGTGGTACAAGGAACCGTATCTGGGATACCTGCCCCTAAAGCAGCCTGACGGGCAGGAGCTTGCCCTACACCAGCTTGAACCACATTACCCATAAATACTTCCTGTACTTGGTCTGGGTTTACATTTATTTTATCTAGAGCGCCTTTAATAGCAGTACTTCCCAGTTGGGATGCAGTTAAGGAAGAAAGACTTCCCATAAAACTACCAATCGGGGTTCTTGCGGCGGCTACGATTACAACTTTTTTGCTCATGGAATTATCTGTTTTAACGGTACGCGAAATTACGTATTTTAATTCAATTATTGATCTTTGGTCGAAGCTACTTGGGATAAATGACGTGATATTTATACCTTTACTTCAGCAAGAAACTTTATGGCGACATTTTTCTCGTTTTTCACAAAAAACCAATCCCTTATCTATAAGGTCTTTTTGTACCTCATTTCTACGGTTTTGGTGATCTATTTGCTACCCAAGGGAGGGAAGTTTAAATACGACTTCCAAAAAGGGAAACCCTGGCAGGAAGAAAACCTATATGCTCCTTTTAATTTTACCATTAAAAAGGACAAGGCAGCTATTGAAGAAGAACAGGAAGCCCTTCGTGCCAATGCAATCCCTTATTTCGATCTCGATGGTTCGGTTCCCGAAGTTGCTACCCAGAATTTTGTGGCCCTTTTCGAATCCAATTTTACCGATAGCCTCTACAATACCCCCAAGCAGGTAGCAAGGGATTTAGGGGTGAGCATTATTAATGCCTCTTATAATGTTGGTGTTATTGATGAAGACCATGTTTTTGACAGTGACAAACTGATTTACCTTAAAAACGGGAACGAGGTTCGGGAGCTTTTGTATTCGCAGCTCTTTCAGAAAGAAAACCTATCGCAAACCATTACCACAAGGGTGGCCCTTATAAATGCCAACGACGTGGAAGGGTTGTTGAAACAGCTATTGGGTAGGACTATTGTTCCCAATGTTGCTTATAATGCGAGGCTTACCAATACGTCCATAGAATCCGAAATCAATAAAATAAACCCGAATCGGGGAATTATAGAAAAAGGGGAGCGGATCATTGCCAAAGGGGAAATGGTAGAAGGGGATAAGTTTCAGATCCTGAATTCATTGCAGGCTCGGTACGAAAGCGATGTGTGGAGCCAGAAGAACTATTATTGGGTAGTGCTGGGATACTCTATCCTGGTTTCGTTGGTGTTTATTATGTTGTTCCTCTTCCTTCATAAATACCGTAGGTCTATTTTTTCTGACAACACCAAGGTAAGCTTCATTTTCTTCAATGTTATTTTTATGGTGTTTACCACGACCATGGTGGTAAAGTACGATGCTACCTACATTTATGTTATCCCACTGTGTATACTTCCCATCGTATTGAAAAGCTTTTTCGATGCCCGGTTGGGACTCTTCGTGCATGTGCTTACTTTGTTGCTTTTAGGGTTTATTGTACCGCATAGTTTCGAGTTCCTTTTTCTTCAGATCATAGCTGGGATCGTAACTATACTTACGGTTTCCGAACTTTCGAAACGCGCCAACCTGTTTATTTCGGTAGGGCAGATCACGCTCATTTACATTATTGGCTATTTTGCTTTCTTCATTATTCAAGAAGGGAATATTGAAACGATCGAGTGGAAGAACTTTGCCTATTTCATTTTGTGTGGGCTTATTACCCTATTCGCTTTCCCATTGATCTATATTTATGAAAAAATCTTTGGTTTGGTTTCTGAAGTATCCCTGTTGGAGCTGAGCAATACCAATTCCAAATTATTGAAAGAACTGTCCAACAAAGCCCCTGGGACGTTCCACCATTCCTTGAACGTGGCCAATCTTTCGGAAGCAGCTGCCAACGAAATAGGAGCAGATGCTATGTTGGTTAGGGTAGGGGCCTTATATCACGACGTGGGTAAATTGGTGAATGCTTCGCATTTTACTGAAAACCAGCTGAATTCCGTAAACGTATTGGACGAACTGGCACCCAAGGAAAGTGCTCAAATTATTATAGATCATGTAATTAAAGGGATAGAAATTGCCCGCAAATACAAGCTGCCCGATCGGGTGATCGACTTTATCCGCACCCACCACGGTACGAGTTTGGTGTACTATTTTTATAAAAAGGAAGAGGAAACCAATGGGGAAGCCAAGGAGTCCGACTTTAGGTATCCAGGACCCAAGCCTTTTTCCAAGGAAACGGCCATCCTTATGATGGCAGATAGCGTAGAGGCTGCGAGCAAGAGTTTAAAGGAGCCTACGTCTACCAAGATCGATGCATTTGTGGAGAACATCATAAACAAACAAATGGAGCAGGGGCAGTTTATCAATGCCAATATCACTTTTAAGGAAATAGAGATTATTAAAAAGGTGTTGAAAAAGAAACTCTACAATATTTATCATTTACGGGTAGAGTATCCAGAATAAAGAAACCCAACCACTTTTGTGATTGGGCTTTTATATGGAAATAATAAATTGCTACTGAATGTTGCTGCGCTTTACCCTCCAGACGATTCTGCGCCTTCGGTAACTTCTTCAACTTCTATAGCTTCAATAGGTTCTTCTTCCTCTGGGAAATAATCCGTTGTGTTGGCTTCAATGGTTTTCTTGAGGTTGGCAAGGTTGGTTTCTTCCTGTCCTTTAACCGAGCCTCCCATGACCGCCATGATAGATTTTGAAATGATCCCATTTCCCTGGGCAATGGTATTCGAACTGATTTTGGTTGTACCGTCGTCTACAGAAGCCATATTTAGGGTGTAGTCCATATTCATAAAATCGGATGTAAACGTCATGGATATGGATTCGTTGGGGACCAGGGCAGTAATCGTTTCCCGTATGGTCATTTCCTCTCCATCTTGTATAAAATAAACGTCCGAGACAGCACCTACGGTCCCAGGGGTGCCGCTTATGTGTTCAGTTTTTTGGAACCCCTCCAACCAATCTGCCATTTTACTTTCATCTTGGACGACTGCCCAAGATTCGGCTAGCGGTTTATTGACAGTTGTTTCGCAGTCGTAAGACAATTTGGGTTTAATAAGCCCCATTAGAAAAAAGCCTATAGCCAAGATGACTATTAATCCGAGTAAGTACTTTAAATATTTCATTTGTATAAAGTATTTGATAGGTTAGAAGATAGAATGTTCAAATTATTCATCCCCTAAGATATACTTTTCAGTTTTAACTACCAATATCTCAATGCTTTGCCATTCTCTAGGTATTCTTTTAAAGACTCGTGGAGTAGGTATTTCCAGCCGCCCTCGAAGTTCTCTTTCTTAAAGTCTGGCTCTATAAATGTTTCAAGCCCTTCATGGGTTAGCTTCACTTTGGTTTTTTCACCAAGGGGCGATAATTCGAACGTAACAAAGGAAAGCCCTTCGTATCCTTCGTATTGCCAAGTATACTTAAGCTTTTTAAGTGGGATTACTTCTACAACTTCGCACAGGTGCATATAGCGCTTATCTTTTTCACCACCTTCGAATTGAAACTTATGACCCACTTCGGGCTTAAAGTCGGAAACAACGAAATACCATTTTTCCATCAACTCTTTTTCGGTAATGGCGCGCCAAACCAATTCTAGCGGGGCGTTAAACTCTTGTTCAATAATGAGTGCTTTACTTTCCATATTGTTTGGTTTTTAGGATCTTTTATAGGATTTGGATTGCATTTCGTTTAATAGGCTATCCAATTGATTTAGTTTTCCAGTCCACATTTTGCGGAAGGGTTCCAACCAGTTAGCTACTTCAGCAAGTTTTTCAGCTTTTACACTGCAGTATCGTTCCCTTCCTTCCTTTGTAATGCTAATTACACCACATTCCTGCAAATACTTAATGTGTAATGACACGGCCTGTCTGGACATGTCGAACTGATCAGCTAGTGCATTTACGTTCTGAGAATCGGTAGTTAGGGACATAAGGATGCTTCTTCGGGTAGGATCTGCAATGGCATTGAATACATCTCTTTTCATGGTTTTTTTAAATATGCAAGTATTTGCTTGCAAATATATATGCAAGTTTTTACTTGCGCAAATTTTAATGGATTTTATTCATATTATTATAATTCTAATGGGGGTAATTATCTGGAGTATAAAAAGTTTACTTTTTGTAGTTAAAAAACTCTCAGAATATTTTGTGTTATTTCCAATATAGACTTACATTTGCATCCGCATTAAAAAAGGATCGATCATAGATTCTATCGGAGAGGTGGCAGAGTGGTAATGCAGCAGATTGCTAATCTGTGAACGCGCAAGTGTTCCCCGAGTTCGAGTCTCGGTCTCTCCGCAAAATGCACGGGGTGTAGCGTAGCCCGGTTATCGCGCCTGCTTTGGGAGCAGGAGGTCGCAGGTTCGAATCCTGCCACCCCGACCAAGAAAGTCCAATCACGAAAG
>JANQKN010000040.1 GCA_028281065.1 Flavobacteriaceae bacterium
TGAAAAAGAAGCGTACCAGCAGTGGAAAGCTCAAACCAGTGGAATACATAAATATGGAAAAAGAAGATAAAACAAATCTAATTCACCGATTTAATCCGCTTCGGTTTACCAAAGCATTTGAGAGCAAGCGCAATCGGTGGATTATCTGCATGGTACTGGTTTTTCTTGCTTATTTCTTTTTGTCGAATCGCTATCCTTACCTTTTTGAAATCGGTGGAGATTCCCATGTAGATATTTATGCCTCTTCAACTATTTTCCATTATGGAAGCCAAGGTTCAACATTCGGTAGAGGGAAGTTTGGTCAATATTGGATTTCAGGTGGCGGTTCGGGAGGTTGCTGCAAATCTGCTGACTTAAAAGTATATTACGGTAAACCGAAAGGTGAAATATCTGTTCGATGGAATGCTTATAATGAAAAAACAGAAAATCGGAAGTACTACTATGCCTACCACCCCAATCCAGGAATCGAGGTTCCCTCTAGAGACGGTCATCACAATAAATATATTATCTTCTTTTCCTTCGGACAATTGGCTTTGCTGAAAGATGTTTTGACTAAACAGCAATTGAAATCACCTTCTTTCCGTTTGATGCCATCAAGAGTTGCACATCAAATTGGATCAGCTAATACCTTCTATTTCAAAGTAGTCTCGAATTACAAGTTTAAATTCTGGTATTTCCAGGAAATGCCTTTAGAAGAGTTTCAAAGCATCAAAGGCATCGAAGTTACGGAAGAACAATACGACTACATCATTAAACATGATTACCTCGACGAAAACGCCCCCAATCTGACACCGGAACAACTAGCCTATATCAAACAACAAAGCGATAAAAAATCTATCGGGTACTATTGGAACAAGATCTTTCCGAATCCAACAATATTCAGGCTATTGTGTTGTGGATAATGAAATTAAAATTGCATTCCAAATCTAATCCCTCCTCTATGTGTACCACTATGAAATGCAGGAAGATTTTTTTAAACGGTTTTCTTTCACTTATCTGCTTCTTTTTATTGGGCTGTGATGCACAATCAAGAACCTTGGAAAACGGCTATACCCTTCCCAAAGCTACCAAGGAGAATGTGCAGAAAATCATCGATAGTGCGGTTCAGAATCTGGTTTTCGTAAAAGGGGGCAGCTATATGATGGGTGACAGCGGGTACATCTACAAAGGTGAACGTGTCTACTGGTCCCTCTGGCTGGATAATTTCCCCGCACACAAAGTGACCCTGGATAGTTTCAGCATGTCAAAGTATGAAGTCACTTATTGGGAGTATGATGTTTATACTGATTTATTTAATAATGAACCTGTTTCATTGAAGGTTGGACATCAATATTTTCGTAAAGGGAATTACCCGGTCGGTAAAGTAACTTGGCAACAAGCAGACGAATACTGCAAATGGTTGGGGGAAAAAACTGGTCTTCCCTTCTCTCTTCCTACAGAAGCCCAATGGGAATATGCAGCCAGAAGCAGGGGCAAGCAGGTCGGTTATGCCACCGACAACGGGAAAATGGAACCGGGTAGGAACTATAGAAAATCAGGTGACTTAGGTACTCAGATAGTTTTTCCAGTGGGTACTTTCCCTCCCAATCCATTAGGACTTCACGATATGGCCGGTAATCATTCCGAATGGGTATTGGACTGGTACGATAAGAAGTACTATGAAAAATCCCCGGAACTGAATCCCCAGGGACCGGAAACCGGGACCTATAAGGTGCTAAGAAGTGGGGCTCCGAATGCAACTCCTTCGACAGTAACAGTCTATTCACGTCGCCCACATCAAGTTGTCTTCGATAAAGACGATACCTCCTTAAGAACCATGTACTATTTTGGTTTTCGCTGCGTCGTAAATTCGCTGAAACCGATCAATCGATAGCTTTTGGTGGGAATCGGGTCGGACCAGTGATAAGGAAGAAGACGGATGCGACAATAACTTCCTGAGCCGAGTCTATATGAAACGAATGCTGGAAAAAGCTGTTTCGGTGGGAGTGCCTTTTAAAAAATATAAGAAGATAATAAAAGAGAAGAAGTATAAGGATAGATGGGCAATCCCCAAAACAGAAAAAGTAGAAAATGCCTTCGAGATCATTGCCGACGTTTATAACAATCCGAATTATCCCTTGTTAAAAAAGTTTCATTATATTTTAAGGGAACACCAACGGTTTAAAGAATTCATCGAGAAAATAGAAG
>JANQKN010000062.1 GCA_028281065.1 Flavobacteriaceae bacterium
ACTAAATCCAATACCTCAGCTTCCGTATGGGATGTAAGGTCTTCCAGCAATTCGGAAGCGCTTCCAAAGCAGGCAAAACCCGCATTTTTTGTACTGGCTCCACTGGGGAGAATACCCCTTTCGAAAACAACAATCTTCTTATCGGAGAATTGTTTGCGTAGTGATAGGGCGCAACTAAGCCCTACAATACCGCTCCCCACAATAGCAAAGTCAATATGGCGTAACCAGGTTTCGTATTCCCAATGGGATAAATTCATAGCGTATCTTTTTTGAAAAGACCAAAGTATAACATCCCGAAAAGATACGGCTATCGTACAAAACAAAAAAGCACCCAATTCTTAGGTTGAACTGGGTGCTCTTGGGATTTGTTATGAAAAAGGAGGTTTACTCTTCTTCGGGTTCTTGCATTTCCCACTCGTTCATAAAAGCAGTGGTGTAATCCCCAGCTACATAATCTGGGTGATCCATTAACTGCCTGTGGAACGGAATGGTGGTTTTTATTCCTTCAATAACGAACTCGTCCAATGCTCTTTTCATCTTATTAATCGCCTCTTCACGGGTCTGTGCCGTAGTAATAAGCTTGGCAATCATAGAATCGTAGTTAGGCGGGATTATATATCCTGCGTATACGTGGGTATCCAATCGTACCCCGTGTCCACCAGGTGCATGTAGGGTGGTGATCTTTCCTGGGGATGGACGGAAATTGTTATAAGGGTCTTCTGCATTGATCCTACACTCTATGGAATGCAAGGATGGGTAATAGTTTTTCCCAGAGATCGGTACTCCAGCAGCCACCAATATTTGCTCCCTAATAAGATCATGGTCCACTACTTGTTCGGTAATGGGGTGCTCTACTTGAATACGGGTGTTCATTTCCATGAAGTAGAAGTTACGGTGCTTGTCCACCAAAAATTCTACGGTCCCGGCTCCTTCGTATTTAATGTACTCGGCAGCTTTTACAGCAGCTTTTCCCATATCTTCCCTCAACTTATCGGTCATGAATGGGCTAGGGGTTTCTTCGGTCAATTTTTGGTGACGTCTCTGTACCGAACAGTCACGCTCACTAAGGTGACAGGCTTTTCCGTTGCTGTCCCCTACAATCTGAATCTCGATATGCCTCGGTTCTTCAATAAGCTTCTCCATGTACATATCATCATTTCCGAAAGCAGCTTTACTTTCCATTCTAGCACTTTCCCAAGCATCCTGAAGGTCTTCTTCTTTCCAAACGGCACGCATACCCTTTCCTCCTCCACCGGCACTTGCCTTAAGCATTACAGGATATCCTGTTTCTTTGGCTATTTTCAAGCAGGTTTTAAAATCAGGGATCACCCCGTCGCTTCCAGGAACACAGGGAACCCCTGCTTCTTTCATGGTAGCTTTGGCGGTGGCTTTGTCTCCCATTTTTTCGATCATCTCTGCAGAAGCACCAATAAACTTTATGTTGTGCTCTTCACAGATCTTGGAGAATTTTGCATTTTCTGAAAGGAATCCATATCCAGGGTGAATGGCGTCGGCATTGGTAATCTCTGCCGCAGCGATAATATTGGATATTTTTAAATAGCTTTCAGTACTTGGCGCGGGTCCAATACAAACCGCTTCGTCTGCAAAACGAACATGCAAACTTTCTTCATCAGCTTTAGAATAAACCGCAACGGTTTTAATCCCCATTTCCTTGCAGGTACGGATAACACGAAGTGCTATCTCCCCCCTATTGGCTATCAATATCTTTTTAAACATAACGTTGGTAATTTAAAATTCCGCTCACATCTTCAGTGAAGAAAAGGAAAGCGAGGAATTTGGAATTTTAACTTAAGACGGATCTACTAAAAATAAAGGTTGGTCGAATTCTACAGGTGAAGAATCGTCTACCAACACTTTTACAATCTTACCAGAAACTTCACTTTCAATTTCATTGAAAAGCTTCATGGCTTCAATGATACAAAGAACGTCTCCAACGGCAACGGTATCACCTACTTCTTTAAACAGAGGCTTGTCTGGAGCAGGTTTTCTATAGAATGTCCCAATAATGGGTGATTTTATGGTCACATATTTAGACTCATCCTCAGCTGGAGCAGCAGCGGGAGTGGGGGTTTCGGCTGGAGCAGCAGCGGGAGTGGGGGTTTCGGCTGGAGCAGCAGGTGCTACAGCTGGAGCAGCTGGAGCTACGGCAGGAATTTGTTGTATATAAGTGGTCTCGGCCTTTCCTCCTTCGCCTGTTCTAATGGTGATTTTTACATCTTCCATTTCAAGTTTTACTTCACTAGCGCCCGATTTGGCTACAAACTTGATAAGGTTTTGAATGTCTTTTAATTCCATAATATGTTTTGTTGATTGGTCTTGGGTTAATTCGAATTATAGGCCCACTTCAGGTAAAGTGAACCCCATGTAAATCCTCCTCCAAAGGCAGCAAACACGATGTTATCTCCCTTTTTGAGTTGTTTTTCATAATCATTCAGGCACAGGGGAAGTGTGGCTGATGTTGTATTTCCATACTTGTGTATGTTCATCATTACCTTCTCTTCGGGAAGGTTCATTCTGCTAGCAGTTGCATCTATAATACGTTTATTGGCTTGGTGGGGAACCAACCAATGAACGTCTTCACCAGTAAGTCCATTGCGACTCATGATTTTTTCGCTTACATCTGCCATATTGGAAACAGCAAACTTAAAAACGGTCCTTCCATCTTGGAATACATAGTGCTGTTTGTTTGCCACCGTTTCTGCAGAGGCCGGAAGGATAGATCCTCCCGCATCGATCTTAAGGTGTGGTCTTCCTACACCATCGGTTCTAAGGAATTCGTCTTGAACCCCCATTCCTTCTTCGTTGGGCTCGAAAAGAACCGCTCCACCTCCATCGCCAAATATGATACAAGTCGCTCGGTCTTCATAATCGATGATTGATGACATCTTATCTGCCCCGATTAATAGTACTTTTTTGTAGCGTCCGGACTCTATGTATTTGGCTGCTGTGGACATTCCAAAAAGAAAACTGGAACAAGCCGCTACAAGATCATACGAAAAAGCGTTTACGGCTCCTATCTGGGAGGCTACGTAAACGCCTGTTACCGCTACGGGCATATCGGGTGTGGCTGTAGCCAAAATCACCATATCGATATCCTTTGGGTCTGTATTGCTTTTTTCAAGAAGGTCTTTTGCCGCTTGGATGGCCAAATAAGAAGTACCTTTACCTTCTTCTTTCAAGATTCTACGTTCTTTAATTCCCGTACGAGTGACAATCCACTCATCATTGGTATCCACCATAGTCTCCAGAATCTGGTTGGTGAGAACGTACTCCGGGACATAGCCCCCTACGGCTGTAATGGCCGCTGTGATTTTACTCATAAAGTCGAATTAAAATTCACTAAAAAATGGCAAAAACCTTTAAAAAGGAGTGAAAATTACTAATTTTTAATCAAAAACAATCTAAAATTCGTTCGTTTTTGATTTAAAATGAATTCTAACAAAAAACTCCCACATCCAAAGTTGGGATCGTGAGAGTTAAGTGTCTTTATGTATCAGGTTTTAAGCTTCTACCTCTTCGGTTGCATCAATAACTACCTGACCGCGGTAGTATAGTTTACCTTCGTGCCAGTGAGCTCTGTGATATAGGTGAGCTTCTCCCGTTGTAGGGTCTGTAGCAATTTTAGGAGTCGTGGCTTTGTAATGCGTTCTTCTTTTATCTCTTCTGGTTCTTGAGATTTTTCTCTTAGGATGTGCCATTACTTAATATTATTTATCCGTTAATAGTTTTTTTAAATCGTCCCATCGGGGATCGGTCTCTGTTTCTGTTTCCGTTTCCTCCTTTGGGCTTAATTCTTCAAGTTTTTCCAATATGTCGCTTTTAAGGCTTCCATCTTCTATTCCAGGGTGAATCCTACGCGTAGGCATGGACAAAACTATGGATTCGTAGATTTGCTGCTGAATGTTTACTTGATGGCTTCCGTGCGGAAGGATAACAATGTCTTCCAATTCATCATTGTAAGTTTCTCCAAACTTAACCACAAAATGGTACTCCCCTTCTATGGCTTGTTGGTAGGGTTCGTTGGTAAGGTCGCAATTTACATTTACTTCCCCGTGAAACTTGAGTGTAAACTCCAACAACGTTGTCTTTTTGTTCAGTAATACTTCTAGAACAAGGGCTGCGTCGTTAAATTCGTCATACTCGAAATGCTCAAAGAACGTTTTTCCGATATCAAATTTGAAGGTGTGTTCTCCTAGTTTCAATCCTACAAAAGGAATGGTATATTCTTTCAGTTCCTTCATAATCACACCTAAAATTTTGCTATCTCCTTACGAATAAGGCGGCTGCAAAGATAAAAAATATTTTAATTCTCCAATTCTAATTATGAATTCTTTTTTGGAGCGGGTTTCTTTCGGTTTGTGCGCAATGGATTTTCGGAAAAAACCTTGTAATTATTGCGCTTTCTGAAAATGTGAATAGCCGCAAAAACCGCTTCCTTAAAGGAATCTGCGTTGGCTACATTCTTTCCAGCCACATCGTAAGCAGTCCCGTGATCGGGTGAAGTCCGTATTCTATTAAGTCCTGCAGTATAGTTTACACCCTTGCCAAAAGACAATGTCTTAAACGGAATAAGACCTTGGTCGTGGTAAGAAGCGATGACAACATCGAAATGTTTGTAGTTCCCCGAACCAAAAAAACTATCCGCAGCATAAGGCCCCATCACGATTTTTCCGTTATTTCTTATGTTATCCAGTGTAGGTTTTAACAAGGTGTCGTCTTCATTACCAATTACCCCATTGTCTCCATTGTGGGGATTAATGCCCAAAACCGCGATCTTGGGTTTAACGATTCCAAAGTCCTCTATGAGGGTTTTGTGAATGGTATTGATCTTTTTTTCGATCAATTCTCGGGTAATTGTAGCAGGAACGTCCTTAACCGCTACATGATCGGTAAGTAACCCTACTTTAAGGTCTTCCGAAATCATGAGCATAAGGCTGTTCCCTCGCAGCTCTTGAGCCAGATAATCGGTATGGCCTGGAAAATTGAATGTGTCGGACTGTACATTGCTCTTGTTTATGGGGGCGGTTACCAATACATCTATGGAGTCGTCCTTTAGTGCTGCTGTGGCAGCTTGCAGCGACTTCACTGCATAAGCTCCTATTTTGGGATCTTCCTTTCCAAATTCGATATCCACAGGCTCTTTCCAAACATTAAGCACGTTTATTTTTTTATGAACGATATTGTTTAGGCTATCGATCCCGTGCAAACTCATGTCCAAACCATAGGTTTTTTTGAAAAAAGACATCAACTTTACCGATGCAAAAATAACTGGGGTACAGAACTCTAGCATCCTGCTATCCTGAAAGGTTTTTAGCACTACCTCACTGCCTATACCGTTTAGATCCCCTATGGAAATCCCCACTATCGTTTTTTCATTTTTAGACATACCGATCCGCTACTTATAATGTGTTATTTTTGTACCACAAATGTAACCCATTTAATTCATGTTTACAGGAATTGTAGAGACTATTGGAGAAATTACCGCGCTTACACAAGAAGCCGAAAACCTTCATATTAAGGTAAAGTCCTCCCTTACCCCAGAACTTAAAATAGATCAGAGTGTTTCCCATAATGGAGTATGCCTTACCGTGGTCTCCCTAGATGATGAGGAATATACGGTTACCGCCATTCAAGAGACTTTAGACAAAAGCAATTTGGGCGAACTAAAGCTGGGAAGTACTGTAAACCTAGAGCGTGCCATGAAACTGGGCGACCGTCTGGACGGTCATATCGTTCAGGGGCATGTGGACCAGAAAGGGACTTGCCTTTCTGTAGAGCAAATGGATGGAAGTTGGGTTTTCACCTTTGAATATGACCCTTCTTTGGGAAACATTACCATAGAAAAAGGATCCATTACGGTAAATGGCGTAAGTTTAACGGTCATCCGATCTTTGGAAAAGCAGTTTAGTGTAGCAATTATACCCTATACATATGAGCATACTACATTTAAGCACATTAGTGCCGGTACTACTGTAAATTTAGAGTTTGATGTTGTAGGAAAATACTTGAAGAGGCTTAGTCAAGGATATTTTTAGCCTTTCTTCGCTGAAGAAGCACATACGCGCCATAGATAATTCCAGCTAGTAATAAGATGTATAAACCGCTGTCAATAGGGAGTTCTCCTGGAGTTCTTTGGGCAGGAGGCGGAGGGCCGGATTCCTTTCCTGAGGATTGTCCAAGCATAAGTGTACTATTTGCTATAAATAGCACGAAGGTTACTATAGTTACGATTTGGGGTCGCATATACATCGGCTAATGTAATAATTTTTTTTAAACAACAAGGTAAAATTGAAGTTATCAAAAAAATATTAACTGCTTTTTTCCAAATAAATTGTCTCTCAAATCAAAAAAATGTGGTCCCACTTGGGCTCGAACCAAGGACCCCCTGATTATGAGTCAGGTGCTCTAACCAGCTGAGCTATGGGACCTGTACGCTTTTCCCTGCCATACAGCAAAAAGCGAGCGGCAAAGGTATAACTCTTTATAACTTTAGCAAAACTATTTCTTAATTTATCTCTTGGCAGAGCTCCACCAATACGCCATGCGACGATTTTGGATGGAGAAAAACAACCCATTTGTTATCTGCCCCTTTCTTGGGTTCTTCGTTTAATACAATAAACCCCTCTTCTTTTAAGCGTTCTTTTTCGGCAATAATGTCATTCACTGCAAACGCAATGTGATGAATCCCTTCGCCTCTTTTTTCAATAAACTTGGCAATGGCACTGTCTTCTCGGGTTGCCTCCAATAATTCTATTTTGCTTTCGCCACAGGTAAAAAAGGAGGTGGTTACCCCTTCGCCTTCTACTGTTTCGGTTTTATAGTGCTCGTATCCCAATAGTTTTTGGTAGACCGCATTGGCAGCTTCGATGTTTTTTACGGCTATCCCTATATGTTCTATCTTGTTCATGAAATGTGTTTCGTTTATTTTTCAAAATTACAAAACCCGAAAGGATTCGTTTCGGGTTCATTCCTAATTAAATGTAGTATTTTTGCAGTATGACAGAAAGTAATAGGCAAAAGAAAATCGCAGGGGTACTACAAAAGGACCTCTCTTCCCTACTTCAAAACCTTTTAAGGGAAGCTGGACAAACGGGGATTATCATATCGGTGTCCAAGGTAAATGTTACCGTGGATTTATCGCAGGCAAAAGTATATGTAAGTGTCTTCCCTTCGGACAAGGCAGATGCCATCGTGGAAGAAATCAACGCTATAAAGTCTTCCATTAAACATCAAATTGCACAGCTCACTAAGGACCAACTTCGTAAAATGCCGGAACTTAGTTTTTACAACGACGATTCCCTCGATTATATAGATCGTATCGAAAAAGCCGTTAAAGGAGATGAAAACCCTATAAAAAACCCAGAACTGCTCGAGCGAAGGAAAAAGAAATAATTTTTTTGAGGTATCCCATCTACATAGCAAAGCGGTATTTGTTCTCCAAAAGCAATAGAAATGCCGTAAACATTATTTCCCGTATTGCTGTTATTGCCGTTATTGTAGGATCCACGGCACTTTTCATTGTTCTTTCTGGTTTTTCTGGCCTTAAGCATTTTGCACTTCAGTTCACCAATGTGTTCGACAGCGATTTGGAAATAAGCCCTGCCAAAGGGAAAACCCTTTCTGTGAGTCCCGAACAATTTTTGCAATTGCAGCAAATTGATGGAGTGGAAAGCGTTTCCAAAATCATCGAAGAACGGGTCTTTCTGCAATACAAAGGCAAAAACCATGTGGTTTTTATAAAAGGAGTAGATAGAAACTATGGAAGGGTAATCCCTTTGGATAGCATTCTTTATACTGGGGATTGGATGGTCCCTAACGAAGACGAAATCGTTATGGGATTCTCTATTTCGAACAAACTATCCCTGCCCATCCGTGATTATGGGAACCTTCTCGAAATATATGTTCCCAAGCCGGGCAAAGGCCAACTTAATATATTGGATCCTTCTTCGGCCTTTACGAAACGAAAGGCAGTGGCTAGTGGTGTCTATGAAATAAACGACGAACTAAACGGAAAATATATTTTCTCGGACCTTCCCTTTGCGCGTGACTTGCTTGGGTTGGATTCCCTCAGGGTTTCTTCCTTGGAATTTAAGCTAAGTCCCAATGCTTCCGAAGAAAGCATCATGCCCCAGATTTCGGCCATCTTCCCCGAAGAGATTTCCCAAAGGAACCGCATACAACAGAACGATGCACTTTACAAAATGCTGAATGCCGAAAACCTGTTTACCTATCTTTTTGTAAGCCTAATCGCAGCCATTGCCATTTTTAACATTGCTGGCACCATTATTATGGTGGTCCTTGAAAAGCGAAACAATATTAGAACCCTCTTCTTCTTGGGGTTGACCATTAGGGAAATTCGAAAAATCTTCTTTTACAATGGCCTCATGATGACCATCATGGGCGTGGTTGTTGGACTGTTTTTAGGATCGGTTGCTGTTCTTGTCCAGAAACAATTTGGATTGGTCCCCATCACTCCTACACTTGCCTATCCCGTACAATACAGTTTGATCAACTTGTTGATTGTATTCATAACCATCATCACCTTGGGAGGTCTTGCTTCCAAAATAGCTTCGCTAAAGGTTACTGAAAAATTGTTGAATTAGGCAAACTGAAAATCCCCAAACTTGTCCAAAACCTCATCGAAAGCTTCAAACACAGATGCTGAATCGTCACTGGTCACCATTTTCATTCGGTATTTTTTAAAGTCTGGGATGCCTTTAAAGTAGTTGGTATAATGCCTTCGGGTTTCGAAAACACCCAGTTTTTCCCCTTTCCAATCAATAGACATCTGTAGGTGCCTCCTAGCAGCTTCTACCCGTTCTACCATAGTGGGTGGTGCTAAATGGGTTCCCGTTTTAAAATAATGTTTTACTTCCCTAAAAAACCAAGGGTATCCTATGCTGGCACGACCAATCATCGCGCCGTCAAGACCATAAACGTCGCGCATCTCCATAGCTCGTTCGGGGCTATTTACATCGCCATTGCCAAAAACCGGGATGTGCATCCTGGGGTTGTTCTTTACTTCGGCAATGGGGGCCCAATCGGCATCGCCCTTGTACATTTGTGCGCGGGTACGCCCATGGATGGATATCGCCTTACAGCCCACATCCTGAAGCCGTTCTGCAACCTCAACAATTTTTATGGAATCGTGATCCCACCCCAAACGGGTTTTTACCGTAACGGGCAACTTGGTGTGTTTTACCATAGCTTCGGTAAGGGAAACCATAAGGTCTATGTCTTTTAGGATTCCAGCACCAGCACCTTTACTCACCACTTTTTTAACGGGACATCCAAAATTAATGTCTATAATATCAGGGCCCGAGGCTTCCACAATTTCCACACTTCGTAGCATGGACTCCAGTACTGCTCCAAAAATCTGAATTCCCACAGGGCGTTCCTTTTCGTAGATGTCCAATTTCATGACACTCTTAGCCGCATCGCGAATAAGCCCTTCCGAAGAAATAAATTCCGTATACACCACATCGGCTCCCTGTTCCTTACAAAGCGCACGGAATGGAGGGTCGCTCACATCTTCCATTGGGGCGAGTAACAACGGGAACTCTCCTACCTCTAAGTTTCCTATCTTTACCATAGTCGCTGCAAAAATACTGAAATAAAGAAAGTCCCGAAACTAATTTAGTTGGCAACCCTCCCAGCACTTGACTAAACAATCGGTTTAATTTCAACAAAAAAGCAGTTAAATTGCACTATATTTGCGCCCTAATTGCAGGAGGAGAACCTATGAAGAACATTCGCAATTTTTGCATCATCGCCCACATCGACCATGGTAAAAGTACCTTGGCAGACCGCCTTTTGGGTTTTACAGGAGCCGTTTCCGAAAGGGAACAACAAGCCCAGTTGCTGGACAATATGGACCTAGAAAGGGAGCGTGGTATCACTATAAAGAGTCATGCCATACAAATGGAGTATTCTTATAAAGGTGAGGACTACATCCTTAACCTTATTGATACCCCCGGTCACGTGGATTTTTCATACGAAGTTTCACGATCCATTGCTGCTTGCGAAGGAGCCTTGTTGGTCGTAGATGCTGCACAAAGCATCCAGGCACAGACCATTTCCAACCTATATTTGGCGCTGGAAAACGATTTGGAAATCATTCCCGTGCTTAATAAAGTAGATCTTCCTTCGGCCAACCCTGAAGAGGTAACCGATGACATCGTGGATCTTCTGGGTTGCGATGCTGAAGAGGTCATTCCAGCCAGTGCCAAAACCGGGATTGGTATTGAAGAAATACTGTCCGCAATTATAGATCGCATTCCCCCACCTGAAGGGAATCCGGAAGAGCCATTACAGGCCTTGATTTTCGATTCGGTGTACAATCCGTTTCGTGGGGTGGAAACCTATTTCCGAATTGTAAACGGATCCATAAAGAAAGGACAACAAATTAAGTTTGTCGCCACTGGTAAAAACTACTTTGCCGATGAGGTGGGGACCCTCCACCTAACCCAAACCCCTAAGAAAGAAATTACGTGTGGGGATGTGGGCTATCTTATTACGGGTATTAAAGATGCCCGTGAAGTAAAGGTGGGAGATACCATTACCGATGCCAAAACGCCTACCAAAAATGCCATTGAGGGTTTTGAGGACGTAAAACCTATGGTTTTCGCTGGAATCTACCCTGTAGACACCGAAGATTATGAAGAGCTTCGTGCTTCTATGGAGAAGCTTCAGCTAAACGATGCTTCTTTGGTATTCCAACCTGAAAGTTCCGCTGCACTAGGATTCGGTTTTAGATGTGGATTTTTGGGTATGCTGCACTTGGAAATCATTCAGGAGCGTTTGGAGCGTGAATTCGACATGACTGTTATCACAACAGTTCCCAACGTGTCCTACCACGCTTTTACCAATAGAGCCCCCGATGAAATTATATTGGTGAACAACCCTAGCGACTTGCCCGAACCTTCTACGCTTAACCGAGTGGAAGAACCCTATATAAAAGCCACAATCATTACCAAAGCAGATTTCGTGGGGCCTGTCATGTCCCTTTGTATTGAGAAAAGAGGGCAAATTACCAATCAGACGTATTTAACTACAGAGCGGGTTGAGCTTTCCTTCGATATGCCCTTGGCAGAAATCGTTTTCGATTTTTACGACCGCCTTAAAACCGTGTCCAAAGGATATGCTTCTTTCGATTATAGTCCTATTGGGTTGCGTGCCTCTAAATTGGTGAAAGTAGATGTATTGCTTAACGGACAGGTTGTCGATGCCCTTTCGGCGTTGCTGCACCAAGACAACGCTTACGACATAGGGAAGAAAATGTGTGAAAAGCTCCGTACATTAATCCCACGCCAACAATTCGATATTCCTATCCAAGCAGCTATCGGGGCAAAAATCATTGCCCGTGAAACGGTAAAAGCACTTCGAAAAGATGTAACCGCAAAGTGTTACGGAGGTGATATTTCCCGAAAGCGTAAACTTCTTGAAAAACAGAAAAAAGGTAAAAAACGAATGCGTGCTGTAGGAAATGTAGAAATTCCGCAGGAAGCGTTTATGGCGGTTCTAAAATTGAACGATTAATTGCAAGAAGTGCCTTCTTGCTCCAATCCCGAGAGATAGACATCGTAATCGGTTCCGGTATCTTGACCATTAACCGAAGCATTCCCATTGGGTTCGCGGCATAACTCGAAATCGATGGTTTGTTCGTTGGAGCACTGCGTACAACTTCTGGTATCATCGTCTTTGCATGAAGCCAACGCCAGAATTCCTATAAGGGCCAAGTAATACGATTTTGGGGTTTTCAAAATATGTTTTTTGTTATTTGGGTTCTTCTTCTAGCGGCTTTCCAATATATACTAGGGAAAAACCTTCTTTAATATCATTAGCATTTTTATTGTGCGACGAAATGATCCTTAAATCCCCTTTTGCGTCCTTCAGAAAGAGCGGAATGCTCTCTTTTACAGAGAGGGTTTTGTCGATCAGCTCATCATAATGTTCCTTACCCTTAAGCGGCAGTTCCATAATGCTTGGATGTTCCTGCGCTACTTTGCTTACAGATACGAAATCATTTATATGTGAAAACAGTCCTTGTTCAGGATTATTGTTTGGATTCATCATTTCTTCAGCAGTAATCAACCTAAAAGCCCCATTTTCTCCAAACTGTTTCTGAAATTTATTCAGCGCATATTTATTGATTTCGGAATTCCCTGTAAGGGCCATTAAATAACCTATATCACTCAACTCCACATTGTCGGTTAGGGTGTCCGAATAGACATTCGTTGAAAATGCTTCCACACCCAATTCCTTTGCCTTGTTTATATTGCTTTGGTTGCTGTCTATCAAGACCACATGCCTTCCATTGGTCTGTAGATACTGCCCCAAAAGGCGTGGGAATTCGGAGGCGCCTACAATAAGAATCCCTTCAGATTTCTTAAGGAATACTCCAACTATTTTAGCGAAAAAGCGAGCCGTGGTGGCATTAAGCAATACCGTTGTAAGTACAACGGCAAATACCAAAGGCGTAATGTATTCGGCGCCGGGAACCCCCTTTAGTGCCAATTTGGTTCCAAAGAGGGAGGCAATACCCGCAGCAACAATACCCCTGGGGCCCACCCAGCTTATGAACAGTTTTTCATTAAAGCTTAATCGGGATTTACTCGAACTTAAGAAAACACCCAAAGGGCGTATAATAAAGATAACAACGGCCAAAAGCATAACCGTTTCCCAATTAAGAACAAGGTATAGCTCGTTCATATTAATGTTTGCTGCCAGTACGATAAACAGAATGGAAATAAGCAATACGCTTAGCGATTCTTTGAAATATAAAAGCTCTTTAAGGTAACCAGAATTGGTATTCCCCAGAACCATTCCCATAACCACTACCGCAAGCAGTCCGCTTTCGTGTGCAAAAGCATCACTCAAAACAAAAACACCCAAAACCGAAGCAAGGGCAAAGACATTCAATAAATAATGAGGAATCCATTTCCTATTAATCATGAAGTTTAATGTGTGGGCAAATGTGAAGCCGAACGTGAAGCCAAAAAGAACAATCTTTCCAAATTCGATCAAAGCCGTTTTGGTGAATTCACCACCCGCTCCTACACTTATAAATTCAAAAACCAATACGGCTACCAAAGCACCTATGGGATCAATAAGAATCCCTTCCCATTTCAATATGGCAGAAATATCCTTTTTAAGTGGAATGTTCCGTAAGATAGGGGTAATTACCGTTGGGCCAGTTACTATAATCAAGGCCGAAAACAAAAAGGAAATACGCCAGTTAAGACCGAAGATATAATGTGCTGCGATCCCCGCAGCTAAAAACGTCACCACGGACCCTAGGGTAATAAGCTTGGTAATAACAGGGCCTACATTTTTAATCTCGGACATTTTCAAAGTAAGTCCTCCTTCAAACAGAATAATACTAATGGCCAGTGACACAAAATAAAAGAGGCCGTCCCCAGCAAAAAGTCCCCGTTCTCCATTCCATACGGGTTCTATCCATTTAGATCCATCTGCATTCAAAAATTCTGCAGCAATGGGACCTACCAATAATCCTATGAGGATTAAGGGAAGAATCGCTGGCATTTTAAATTTCCAAGCGACCCACTGTGCCAAGATTCCGAGTATAATGATTCCTGCCAGTTCTACCATATTTTATTATTTTCCGTTCATAAAAGTAATTGAAAACTTTTATTAGTCCCATTCTTTCGAAAAATACTATCACAACCCTGTTAGAATATGTTTTTGAATAGAGCCATTTAAGACCATCGCTTTTGGTATTCAGTTAAAGAATGGGCCGTTCTTTACTAATGATCTTCTCATAGAACTCTTAATAAAGCCTTAAGAGGCCCATACAATCCCACTCCTTTTTGTATTTTGCGCATCTTATGAAACTGTACCCGATAGAAGCAGGCAATTTTAAGCTAGATGGGGGCGCTATGTTCGGTGTGGTTCCCAAGTCGCTTTGGAGCAGGACCAATCCTGCGGACAGCAACAATATGATCGATATTGCGGCCCGTTGTCTATTGATTGAAAACGGAGACCGCCTCACCCTTATCGATACAGGCATGGGGAACAAGCAAAGTGAGAAGTTCTTTGGGTACTACTATCCATGGGGGGAGCACAATTTGGATGATTCCCTGAAAAAGCACGGTTTCCACAGAGACGATATTACAGACGTTTTTATGACCCACCTCCACTTCGACCATTGTGGTGGTAGTGTACAGTGGAATAAGGATAGAACCGGCTATGAGCCTGCTTTTAAAAATGCCACCTTCTGGAGTAACGAACGACACTGGAAATGGGCCACGGAACCCAACCGAAGGGAGCGCGCTTCTTTTTTAAAAGAAAACATTCTTCCCATGCAAGAAAGTGGGCAGTTACAGTTTGTGAAAGATCCCCTTGGGGATTTTTCGGAAAAGAACGAATTGGATTTCGGCATTTTCTTTGCAGATGGTCATACTGAAAAACAAATGATCCCCCATATTCAATATAAAGACAAGACGCTCGTATTTATGGCAGACCTTTTGCCAACTGCAGGACATTTACCTGTCCCATTTGTTATGGGGTACGATACCAGACCCTTGCTTACCCTTCCAGAAAAAGAAAAATTTTTGAATGCAGCCGCAGACCATGGCTATTATTTGTTTTTGGAACACGATGCATACAACCCAATAATTACTGTTAAACACACCGAAAAAGGTGTTCGTTTGGACAGAACCTTTACTTTTGATGAACTCTTTAATTAAATACCTGAAAATGAAATTTGTAAAAGCTTCTTTATTAACTGTAGCAGCCGCAACCTTGCTTTCTGGTTGCTCAGGAGGAGTAGCACCTATCGTGTCTACCCCAGTCGAAAATATTGATACACTTCCATTAAAGGTTGCCCCGCTTACCGATACCCAATTGAAAAGTTGGGGTGCAGCCGACTTGCTTACCGACACCATTCCCGGAATGAGTGTGGATCGTGCCTATAACGAAATACTAAAAGGCAGAAAAGGGCAAAAAGTCATTGTTGGTGTAATCGACAGTGGAGTAGATATTGAACATGAAGACTTAAAAGATGTTATCTGGACCAACAAAGGTGAAATCCCTGGAAATGGAAAAGACGACGATAACAACGGATATATAGACGACATCCATGGATGGAATTTCTTGGGCGATATCATTGCCGAAAACATGGAATATGTTCGTTATATGAAAAAGCTCGGGCCTAAGTTCGAAGGAAAAACCGAAGCTTCTGTAAGCGCAACAGACCGTGCAGACTTCCAGTTGTACCAAAAAGCCAAGGCAGAATATGAAAAAGATGTGAAGGAAGCCGATGGAGTAGTGCAGCAATACACAGGAATATTGTCGCAGGTAAAGCCCGCACATGAAGCGATGAGCAAAAAATTGGGGAAAGAGAACTACACCAAAGAGGATCTTTCCGGAATCCAAAACCCAACACCTGCAGAGCAGCAGCAGATAGGGATGCTTTCCCAAATGTTGAATTTTGGGGATTCTGTTCCTGAAGTGATCAAGGAAATCAACGGAGGGATCGATTACTACAAAGGCCGTATGGATACGCATTTCAATTTGAAAGCAGACTTCAGAAAAGCAGTAGGAGACAATCCTGACTCTTTAACAGACACCCAATATGGTAATAACGATGTAGACGGTCCAGATCCAAAGGAAGAAGATGCCCAACACGGTACCCACGTTGCTGGTATCATTGCTGCCAAGAGAAACAACGGAATAGGAATGAACGGAGTAGCAGACAATGCCGAAATCATGGTATTACGTGCCGTTCCAGATGGTGACGAGTACGATAAGGACATCGCCTTGGCGATTCGATATGCTGTGGATAATGGCGCCAAAGTAATCAATACCAGTTTCGGAAAATATTACTCGCCACATCCAGAGTGGGTTTGGGACGCCATTAAATATGCGAGCGATAACGACGTGCTTATTGTAAACGCCGCTGGAAACGAAGCCTACGACTTGGATACCATCCAGGTATTCCCTAATGACCAAAAAGGAACGGGAGAAGAAGTGGGTGACACCTTCATCACCATCGGTGCATTAAACTACGATTATGGTAGCGAAATGGTTGCTAACTTTTCCAACTACGGAATTTCCAGTGTAGATGCTTTTGCACCCGGTGTAAAAATCTACTCCACCACCCCATTGAACAATTACGAGTACCTACAAGGAACCTCTATGGCCGCTCCTGCGGTAGCGGGGGTAGCCGCAACGATTCGTTCCTACTATCCAAGCCTTTCTGCCAAACAAGTAAAGCAGATTTTAATGAATAGTGGATTAACCTCCAAAACACCCGTTATTTTAGGGGGTGACGAATCCAACCAAAGTAGTTTTAGCACCATTTCCAAATCGGGTAAAATGGTGAATTTGTACAATGCCTTAATTATGGCAGATAAAATGTCTCGATAATGAAACCTTTTTTCAAAGCACTTTGGCTTGTATTGTGTGTTGCTACACTACAAGCCCAAAACAGCACTTCGTATTGGCAACAAAACGCCGATTACAAAATGAACATCGACGTCGATGTAGAAAACTGGCAATACAAGGGAAGTCAGGAAATTACTTATACCAATAATTCGCCCGACGTTCTCGACCGTGTTTTCTATCACTTGTATTTCAATGCATTTCAGCCGGGAAGTGAAATGGACGTTCGTTCACAAACTATTGGTGATCCCGATTCGCGTGTAGGGAGTCGTATCGCTGCATTGACGCCTTCAGAAATTGGATACATAAAACCCTTATCACTTACTCAAGATGGAGCTAAGGTAGATTATGAAGTGGTGGGTACCATTTTGGAAGTGGATTTGGCAAAACCCATTCAACCAGGAGAGAGCACCTTGTTGGCCATGGAGTGGGATGCGCAGGTTCCTGTTCAGATTAGAAGAAGTGGAAGAAACAACAAAGAAGGCGTAGCCCTTTCTATGTCGCAATGGTTCCCAAAATTGGCGGAATACGACTTTCAGGGTTGGCATGCCGATCCATATATCGCTCGTGAATTCCACGGGGTTTGGGGAGATTTTAATGTAAGCATCTCCATTGACGAGGATTATATTGTTGGTGGAACAGGATACTTGCAAGGAGAACCCAAAAAACGTCGTGGCAAAAAGACCTGGGTGTTCGATGCTCCCGATGTACACGATTTTACTTGGGCCGCAGACCCTAACTATATCCACGACACCTATCCAGGACCCAATGGGGTTGTTCTTAACTTTTACTACAAAGACAATCCAGACATTAAGGAAAACTGGAAAAAGTTGCAGCCCATTACGGCCGACTTAATGGTATATTTCAACAAGCATATTGGACCTTATCCTTACAAGCAGTACTCTGTAATCCAAGGAGGTGATGGTGGAATGGAATACGCCATGTGTACCCTTATTACAGGAGAGCGCAAGTTTGGAAGCTTAGTAGGGGTAACTGCCCACGAATTGGCGCACACTTGGTTCCAGTTCTTGTTGGCCACCAACGAAGCCAAACACGAGTGGATGGACGAAGGATTTACGGTATATATTTCTTCTTTGGCCGAAAACGAAGTGTTGAACGAGGGTAAAGAAAACCCAGTAGCCGGATCGTATCGTGGATACAACTTTTTGGCTACCAGTGGGCAGGAGCAGCCTGCGACTACCCATGCCGATCGCTATGACAGTAACCGTTCCTATGGAATTACCGCTTACAGCAAAGGTGCCGTTTTTATGGCACAATTGGGTTATGTAATTGGGAAGGAAAATCTAGACAAAACCATTAAAAGATATTTTGAGGAGTGGGCCTTTAAACACCCTACCCCAAACGATTTTATTCGTGTGGCCGAAAAAGTGTCGGGTATGGAGTTGGATTGGTACTTGACCGACTTTATGCAAACCACCAACACCATAGACTATGGAGTGCAAAGTGTGGTTGAAGAAAACGGAAACACCAAAGTAACCCTACAGCGTATTGGCCTTATGGGAATGCCTATCGATGTATATGTTGAGTTTGAAGATGGAAGTAAAGCCTCATATTACATTCCTTTGCAAATGATGCGTGGCGAAAAGGAAAACCCAACACCTGCTGTAAACAGAACGGTTTTAAAAGACTGGGCATGGGCGTATCCCACCTATGAGTTCGAAATAAAAGGCAAAAAAGTAAAACGCCTTGAGATCGACCCATCTAAGTTAATGGCAGACATCGCTCCAGAAAACAACACGCATACTGCCGAATAATCGGTTACAGTAAAACATTAGGGCCGCGCCTTGTATACAAGGCGCGGTTTTTTTATTTCTATCTTTACTCCGTGAGTCAAAAACTACCCAAGACCGAAAAGTTAAAATCCCGAAAATTGATCGACCGATTATTCTCCGAAGGAAAATCAATCAAAAAATTTCCCGTCAAGGTTATTTTCCTCGAGTTGGAAGATGCAGAAAAGCATCAAGCGGCTTTTGCCGTTCCCAAACGGAATTTTAAGTTGGCTGTTTCCCGAAACCAAATAAAAAGACAAATGCGGGAGGCTTATCGCCTAGAAAAAAGCACCTTAGACACACATAACGGCAAGAAATTTGCGCTGCTCTTTATGTATATTAGTAAAGAAAAATCGCAGTACGCCCAAATTTCCTCCTCTGTTAAGGCCCTGCTTAAAACCATTACATCATGAAATATGTAAGTTTATTGCTTTTAGCCTTTACCTTGGCATGTTCGGACAATACCAACGTGCCCGATTCAGATTCTGGCCTTACTTCAGGGTACACTTCTGGCCGCCATGACAAATCCGGGAATTTCCTTTCCGCTGGAATAGGCTCTGATTACTCCGAGAGTTTCGAAGAAGTAGAAACCGCTTACTTCAATACCCCGCCACCTCCAACAGAACAAGCAGAAATCCAGCAGCAGGTTATTAAGAAGGGCAGCTTGGAGTTTGAGACTTCCGATTTGGAAGCCACCCATCAAAAAATTCAGGAACTGGTTGCAACCCACAAAGGGATTATACAGGACGATAACTCCGGAAAGAGTTACCGCAAGTTTTACCACAATGTCACGGTTCGTGTTCCATCCGATAATTTTCAGGCCTTTATAGATGGTATTTCCGAAGGCGTAGCTTATTTCGACCGGAAAGATATCAGCCAACAGGATGTTACCGAAGAGTTTGTGGATCTTGAAGCCCGCCTTAAAGCAAAGCGGGAATTGGAAAACCGTTATTTGGAGCTACTCAAGCAAGCCAAAAACGTAAAGGAAATGTTGGAGATTGAGCGGGAGCTTTCCAACATTAGAGAAGAAATAGAAGCTAAGCAAGGGCGTCTCAACTATTTAAAAAACAAGGTGTCTTTAAGTACAATTACCCTTCATTTTTATAAAGTAACTTCAGAAACCGGGGTAACGGTTTCCTATGGTCAGAAAATGAAAAATGCCTT
>JANQKN010000097.1 GCA_028281065.1 Flavobacteriaceae bacterium
CCTAGGGGTTACCGCAACCAAAAAGAAAGGGGAATTCAACAACTTTAAGTTCGTAAAGGGAGCCAGTTTTAAAGATATTGCTGTTGAACTACCAAAAAACCAACATACCCATCTGGTATTGAATATCGATGGGGTATTGATAAAAGAAACACCCAAAGAAAGGGATCAACAAAAAGCCATAGGCAAAGCCTTCCCTGGACTATCCCTGACCGATTTTTACTTTGATGTTTTTGAAAGCAATGAGCGGGTTTTTATTGCCGTAGCGCGTAAAGAACTTGTAGAGTCTGTTTTAAAAGAAGCCCAAGACGCGGGGATAGGAGCACTAAGCTTTCAATTGGGGTTTGGATCCCTTCAGGGGATTGCTTCCTTAATCCCTGAAGATGTCATTTACGCGGGGAGGTATGAGTTGGGTGTTGTTGATGGAAAATTAGCTTCCTTCAAGGAAAACTCACATCCAAAAAGGAATTACCGTGTCGAAGACGTGCAGGTTTCCTCAGAACACTTGTTTGCAACCTCTGGATTGTTACGCTATCTAAGCCCAGACTTTTCTGCAAATGAGGAGCGTAATGCAAGCTTGAAAAAGGATTATACCGAGAAAAACTTCTTCAGAAAAGGGCTTGTTGTTGGAGTTGGAATCATTTTGGCCTGTCTCCTCATTAATACTTTCTTTTTCTTCGATTATGGAAAACAATACCAAAACCTGAAAGAACAGGCCGAAGTAGCTTCAGAACAACAAAAAATACTAATGGCCCGAACAGAAAGTGTAGAGAAAAAGGAATATGTTGTAGAGAATATCCTTAATAGTGGGCACTCCAAAAGTTCTTTTTATCTAAACCGGGTCGTAAGCCAACGCCCTGGTTCCATCCTTTTTTCAGATATACAGTTCCAACCCTTGCTTAAAAGCATCCGCCCCAACAAAAAAGTAGAATACGAAAGGGATGTAATGACTTTTGCGGGCGACAGCTATGATCGGGAAGAATTTTCTTCTTGGATCCAAGAATTGGAAGCCTTACCCTGGGTTTCTAATGTAACTGTTTTGCAGTATGGGCAGGCACAGGGGAAAAGCAATTATTTTGAAATAAAAATAGCCGTACTCCATGACACAGAGGAATAAAAACATATTGCTTTGCGTAGGTTTTTTGTTGGTCATGATTATTGCCTATCAATTTTCATTCTCAAAAACATTCGATCTAAAGAGTGAAATAACCAAGCTGAAAGAAGCCAACATCGATTCCGAAAACTTGGCACAATTGTCTGCAAACCTAGCACAAAGGGAACATTTTGCCGATTCTTTACTGAAGAAAAACAATATAAAGAACATATCTATCCAGAATAATATTCTGGAATTCCTGAATCGCGAGTCCGAAGCTAGAAACGTAAGCATTACACAGTTTTTGGAACCTCACGTATTTATTCAAAATGATGTAAAGGTTACCTCCTACCGCTTTACCCTAAAAGGTTCATTTAAAGAGATAGAAGCCATGCTTTATCAATTGGAACAGGACTATAACTTCGGAAAAATCTCCCAAGTTCATTTCGAAAAGAAAAGGGATTACAGACGTGGCCGAGACTATTTGGAATGTTTTGTTATGATAGAAAGCCTCCTTTCCGAATAGCCAAAATATTACTTTTAAAAGAAATATTTATCTACTTATTCAAGGGTAATTATGCTCCTTAAAAATTGAGCTTGACTCCTTGTTATACTCTCCATAACTAGTTGATTTTATTTTGTTTATCGACAAAATTTTCTATATTGGTAGTCATCATTTTTTTCTAGTATTAAATTCTGGACCATGAAAACAACCTCACACTGTTTCAATGGTTTCTTCCCCACAGTAATCATTTTCTTTTTATCGTTCACCATTAATGCCCAAGTTGGAATTGGTACAACCAGTCCAACCACTCAACTGGATGTTAATGGAGGTTTGTCTCTTAGAGAAGGGACAGCTTTAGCTCTTAGTGATGGTGCCAACAACAATATTTCGTTAGGTACCACACCATTTTCCTCGTACCGTATTACAGGGCCCAGTGCCAGTTTTTCAATTAGTGGTTTGGTCCCTCTTACCAATGCAGATGGGCAAATTGTTACTTTGGAAAACACCACAGGTAATCCCATGACATTAGTACACAATAGTAGTTCTACAGCTGCTAACCGATTGTATTGTCCTGCACAAAAGGACCTCATCCTTGGCGGGCAATATAGTACAGCTACCCTGCAATATAATGCCACACAATCACGCTGGATTGTTCTTAGCTATTCCGAAAGGACCCCAAGTGTGGACAGTGTGTCGTTGGCCAGTGATATTACCATTACCTCCTCTTTTCCCAGTTATACAGCTATTACGGGAATGAGCCTCACATTTACAGCCCAAGACACCTCAGCTTTTGTATTACTCACAGCCTCTGGGTTTGGGTTCGTCACTTCATTGTCTGGTGTATACCTTAGGGTCTACAATACTACATCTACCAGTGTGGTAGGAGGGACTATGACCAAAATCCAGAGTATTGAGCCCTTCTTCGGGTCCTCGATAACCACCTGGAGTTGTTCTTTCTCTAAAATGATGACGGGCTTAACAATAGGTAACACATACACCATACGGGTAGAAGGGGCTATTATAGGGGTTTTGGGAACGCATACTGCTGTGATACAGCCCGTAACTACCCCAAGCGCAGAACATATGACCCTATCGGTTTTACACTAGCTGTTTTTTCGGGTTCTTTTTACCCAAAATCCCACCAAGAAAACCACCAATAACCCAAGGAGAAGCCCTATTCGGTTTTTGGCTAAAAAAGAGGCTGGATAGAGAGGTTGGTCATTCCCAGTAAGTATGATGGCGCTCCAGTAATAAGGGCTGGATTCACTCGTGTTTTTGTATTTCCCAAGGTATTCCAGTTTGGCTTTGCGAAGCGCTTCCGCCTTGGAATCTCCTTGTTTTAGGTATTCATAAAAAGATGAGGTGATTTCCAGACTTGTTTTTTCGTTTACATCCCAAAGGGTAGATACAATACTTTTGGCCCCTGCATTTATAAAGCCTCTTGTTAAACTGAATATCCCTTCCCCCTTCTTTACATCCCCTGTTGAGGTTTTGCATGCACTCAAAACCACCAATTCCTTCTGGTTTTTTAAGAAATAGAGGTCATTTAGGAAGAGGGGTTCATCATAAAAAGCCAACCAAGGTCCTCTTTCCTCTATCCCGCCATGTGTAGAAACATGAATTACTGAATTTGAATCATACGCTTCTAAAAATGCTGTTTTAGATGCTAGGTCACCATCAAAAACATGGGCATCCAACAAGCCAGCCAGTAAGGATTGTTCTTTAGAACTCCTAAGTAAGGGATCCTGGTATCCGTTTTTAAATTCCCCAGGAAAAAACCCGACAGTGTTTTTGTATTGGGATTGGTTTAAATGTTCGAGTTGGTTTTCTACAGAAAGTGAATATTTATAGGAAACAGTGCTTCGGTTCAAAAAATAAGATGCTTCCAAAGGCGCTTCCAGTGATGTGCTAAGGGCTTCAAAAGGGATTTTATACAAGCTTCCATCGGGAACAATAAATACGGTTTTTCCAAACAATTGGTTTTCCTTATTATTTAAAGGAAAAATATCCTGAAAGAGTTTCGCAGACCGTTCTTGATAATTTGCAATGGCTTCGGTATCATGAAAAGGTTGACTTAATTGTTTCAGCAATTGATCTACTTCTTCATTAAGTTGGGAAGTAGTTAAAGGCAATACCTTCAAGGATATTTCCGCTTGGGTAAGATAAGCCATGTAGACCTTCTCACTATCCATTGTATAGGATATAACCACTTCATTTTCTTTTAATTTTTTCTGAATTTCATCCAGTGAAGCTATGGAAAGTCTCTTTTTGAACTTGAAATAGGAAGGGAACCTCGTATTCAAAGAATCTATAAGCTTACCATAATCCTGTTTTAATTGAAAAATCTCCCGTTTACTGCTATCCGGGATTTCTTTCCCCGCCCATTGAAACTCCAATTTCTTTATCCTACTAAGCAAAGAATACTCCTTATTAACTACATCCATTGGAATATCGGCCTTCTGTCTTGCACTTACGTTGGTAATATGCTCCAGCAGTAAAAGACCTTTATTTTTCTCCATATAATACAGTGCCTTTTCTGGCATATTCAGCGCATGGGCAATAGCAATACCATTTATATAAAGGTTCGCGGACCTTTCCCTCCAATGTAGTTTAGACAACTCTTCACTACTTTCCCTAAAAAGGTCGTCCACCAACTTATCTGCTACAATAATAAATTCATTTGCTTTTTCTAAGATTTCACGGTCTTTCGCATGTTCCCAATAGGTTACATAGGCATTGGTCAAGTCGTTTAAATACCCAAACAACCTAACTTTATATGGGGAAACACCTAAGTTATCATAAACAATCGGTAAAGGTTCATCTTCTCTATTTTGGGCACCAATGAGTATTGAAATTGCCTTTATATAATAGGTTATCGCTTTTTCATATTGTTCCTTTTCGAGGTATACATCGGCTATATTATTGGATACAATGCTTTTCTGCAATGGATCCCTCGCAAACAATGCCGCCTGATCGAAAAGGGATTCAGATTCTTTAAGGTTCTTCAACTTCTTTTGGGAAATCCCCAACAAATTAAAGCTATTGAAAACATGGGCAGAATCGTTTTCTTCTTGAAATAGCACTAATGCTTTTTCAGCCCATTGGAGTGCCTCAGTATACTCCTTGGCGGTGTAGTACATAGCACTTGAATTAAGTGAAAGCATTCCTTGCTGTCTATTGGATACATACCTTGGATCTATCCCTTCTATTTTTATTAGGTTTTCCCTAAAATCACCCAAATAACCTGCTTCATTTCTACCTGCATAATTTGCAGCAATATTAATAAGGGTTTTTACCCTAAGGTCGGGACGGCCTGTTTCTTTGAAAATTAGCTCGGAATACGTATAGTTTTCGAAGGCTTTTTGCGAATCACCCAAGGATTCGTAAATGTCGCCCTTTTCTCGGTACGCATTTCCAACCCTCACCTCGGAGGAAGGGGACACGGTGATCAACGTGTCAAAATAAGCCAAGGCATTATCATAATCTGGATACGAAGAATGGTGATGCATATAACCCAGGTTATAGAGGTTCCTCTTAACCTTTGCCATGGCAGTAGAATCTTCTTTTCTAATAGCACGTTCCCTTTTTGCACATTCTTTGGCCTTAGCTTGGTCTTTGTTACGCCAATTCCACTTAGAATATTCGTAATATATCTCTGCACGGGTTAAGGGAGCAATGGTTTCTTTCGCCAACAACCCATCTATTAAAAGTACTTTCTTGGTGTTTTCCATATTGGATTTCAGTATGGAATCGGAAAGGTTTATATAATGATCTTGCGCGGCAACGGATAAACCGCAAAACAAAGCTGTAAATACCGTAAATTTCCTGATAATCAGCATAATACAAAGGTTCTAGGCTAAAGATACTATTTAGGGGAAGGAATCCAAAAACCCCTTCCCCAGTGAGTTTGAAATAATTTAAATTGTACCTAAACCTAATTACTCAAACTACATTAATAGTAGATATAGGAACGATACCTAATCATATTTAGATTAGGGTGTTGAATGGTATGGGAAACCACTGTTCCCAGAAGTTGTTGCGGCATCATACCTTCTTCGTACCATTCCCCTGAAAACGCTGCAGCGTAGGCACTCGCATACGACGTTCCGTTTACAACAATAAAATCGTTTTGATCTATATAAAATGGAATATTCTCTCCCCTAGCAGCAATGTCTACCGAATTAATCCCGTAATTGGAAAAATAGGCAAGTCCCACCTGGGCCGGGGTATCATTTAAAGCGGCAACAGCCAACAGATTGCTAGCCGGAAATGACGAGGGCATGTGCGGGTTTATGTCGTTATCCTGTTCGCTATTTCCTGAAGATGCAGTAATCATCACCCTATCCTGCGACTCTTCTATAAACCTTCCCAAAAGGGAGCTTTCGGAATTATACCACCCAAAGCTCATGTTAATAATATTTACATCCGGATTGTTTACTGCATATTTAAATCCACACAGTATATCGAAATAACTGGCATCGCCTTGGTCGTTAAATACTTTTACGGGTAAAATCTGAAACGGGACATCGTTTGTTGTGAGTTCTTCATAAATTATATTCGAGATGATTGTTCCATGCCCGTAGTCGTCGAAGGGATCATTGTCCTGGTTTACAAAATCCCATCCAAATAAATCTTCATAACCATTATCATTGCAACCATTTCCTCCCAAACTGGAATTGTAAAGGAACGGTTCATCAAAACCAAAATAGTTATAGTCTAGCCCGGTATCCAATATGGCAATGGTTACATTATCGTTTTGAGGGACTCTTAAATTTACCCCTGTTTGTGTGTCGGGTGTCCCAAAGGTTGCTCCAAGTTTTAACCCCCCATGTTGAAAATCGGGGTTAAAATCTGCCCCTTCCAGTCCAGAATCATCCTTGGCAGTTACAACTACTTCTTCCAAGTCTATTCCGCCGGGTAGGTTCCCATTGGGGTCTACGGTAAAAATCCATAACTCCAAGGTTGGATCTGCACATTCACATCTTTTATACGAGGCGACTCCATATTGCGCCCTGAGGAGGTCTTTATCGGCAGCACTAAGGCCCCCGTCGTATTGTACTACCATTTCGTTGGTTGGATATCCAGGTCCGCCAAACTTTCCATTAAATGCGGCTGTGGTATTTTGTTCTACTAAGTTTTCTTGAATGATTTCTTCTTTTTGACAACTTACGGTAATGATGAATACCAATACCCATACGATATTTAATTTTTTCATGATGTTCGATTTTATAATTAGGTTTAGGTTTTTTAATGTTTTGGGGAGTTCCCCGTTTTTTAAGATTTGTTTCCTACTCATTTCAGGCTTTTCGGATTCCGCCTTTTTAAGAATCGATTCACCCTAATGAGGACATACCCAAATTTTGTTACCCAATTTTTTTGAGTAATTTTAATCGGCCCATTTCAAGGCTTCTTATTTATATGCACAAAGACGATTCATTTATCCAAGGCTTTCTGGGGGGAGAGCCAGATATACTTCGTAAAATCTACACCCAAACTTTTCCTATAGTGCAAGGCTATATTCTAAAGCGGAATGGTTCCGAAGCGCAAGCGGAAGATATCTTCCAAAATGCCTTGGTTACGCTTTTCGTGAAATTGAAAAACAACAAACTGAAAATACAATCTTTTGAGAACTACCTATTTACTGTTTGCAGGAATTTATGGCGAAAAGAATGTTCTAAAAAGAGGGTAACAAATTTGGATACAATCCCTCTTAAAGATGAAAGTGTGGATTTGGCCAAGTTTTCGATCGAGCAAAGCCAATGGGATTTATATCAGGAAAAGTTCCAGGAGTTGTCCGAAAATTGCAGGAAACTGCTTGGGATGATGTTTAAAAAAACCCCATATAAAGACATCGTAGGGTTTTTCGATTATGCCTCCGAAACGGTTGCCAGACAACGGGTTTTTAAATGTAAATCCCGTTTAATCCAGCTTATCAAGAAAGATGCGAGATACTTAAAGCTCACAACCTAAGTTATGAAAGAAGAAGAAAAGGAATATGAAACTATCGAGCGTTATCTCCTAAACGGGATGACCCAGGAAGAGCGCGAAGCTTTTGAAGCGTTAATGAAAACTAATTCCGAACTAAAGGAAAGAGTAACCCTTCATAAAGCAATCCATGCTATGGATGATGAAGACGATTGGATGGAATTTAGCGGAGATTCCGAAATCTTAAAAAAAGAAGCCGATTTGTTTAGATCCCAGGAAACCCTTCAGTTTTCCGAACAACTGAAAACCTTCAGAGACCGACAAAACCAGCAACAGACCAAGAAAAGATCTCCATGGTTCAATAAGTCATTTTTTGGTGCCGTCGCTGCGGTTCTTATCATCGCTATTTTTGTATTCTATCCCAAAGAACCCAATCTATCTGGTCTTTACAATGAGTACAATAACTGGGAGGAACTTCCCTCCTTAATTACCAAAGGTGATACTGCCAATTCACTAAAAACGATAGAGTACCTCTTTCAAGCGAAAGACTATAAAGGGGTTATTGATGCATCGGGTACTTTGCTTCCATCTACCTATAAGTACAATCCGCAACTTCTACTTTATGTGGGGGTTTCCCACCTAGAATTGGATAACTATGAGGCTGCCATAGCCGAATTCCAGAAACTCTCGCAAAGCAACTTCATCGACAACCATAAAGGATATTGGTATACTGCCTTAGCCTATTTAAAACAAGGAAACAAGGAAAAGAGCAGGGGAACTCTTGAAATTATAGCAAAAAACCCTTCCTATTATAAATATGAGGACGCTAAAAAATTGCTAAAAAAGCTACGATAGTTCTTTTAGGCATCGTGCCAATTTTTCCCTTTATTAGGTAATTATAGCGTCTTCGGAAAGCCTCTTGGCTAAGTGAGTTTTTTATTAGAAAAAACCATTTGTCATGGTTTTTCATCTTCAGAAAGATCGTTTAACTTTATGAAAGTGAATTTATTAAGTTCAAAAACTACTTGTTTAGGACGTAAATAAATTGCTATGAAAACCAGAGTCTACTTTTTAAAAATCACTAAGTAGCGAGACATTGTCTCGCAAAAGATTATGGTAAACTAGTTTTCGTTTTTGTTTAGTTTAAAAAAGCCTCGGAGAATTCCGAGGCTTTGTTTTATGGGCTCTTTCTTGACTTTTAAAAGGAAACCTATTTCACTTTTTTTAATTAATTTGCCTTTTCACTAAGGCCCCGTAGTTCAAGGGATAGAATAGAAGTTTCCTAAACTTTAGATCCAGGTTCGAGTCCTGGCGGGGCTACTAAAAAGATGACGTCATGAAAAAAATTCTATGTCTTTTGTTACTGCTGCCTTCTCTTCTTTTTGGCCAAAATATCACTAACGAAGAACTGGCAAATGAAGTCGATCGACAGATATGGGAACCGTTCAAAGAATCCTATAAAAACGGGGATGCTGTTACCTTCAACTCCATCCATACCGACGATGTATTGCGTATTTCAAAAAGAGGAATACGAAAAGGGGATGCGTATAAAGCTTCCAATACCAAATGGCTTTCCAATCCCGACCGCGAGCCCAGAACCATCGACTTTGTATTCGAGCATCGTATCTATTCCGATGACACCGCCTACGAAATAGGGTACTACAAAGTAGCGCCAGTAAGGGAAGAAGGTGATATTCATTATGCCCGCTTTACTGTATTGTTACGAAAAGAAGATGGCAAATGGCGCATTGCACAGGATTGGGATACCAACGAAATTAATGGTAAGAAAGTAACTGCAGAGGATTTTAACCGATTAAAGCAGTAGCTTATTATTTTAGGTTTTCGAGCATGATCCCGGTCATTTCATCCAGACCGTATTCATGGGACCATCCCCAATCCTTGCGGGCATCGCTATCATCGATACTCTGTGGCCAAGAATCTGCAATGGCTTGCCTAAAATCGGGCTCATAGGTGATTTCAAAATCAGGAATATGTTTTTGGATGCTTGCAGCAATCTCTTCGGGGTCGAAGCTAATCGCAGCTAAATTATAGGACGATCGTATTTTAATATCTCCCTCTTTGGCATCCATAATACCGATGGTAGCTCTAATGGCATCCGCCATATACATCATGGGCAAGATCGTCCCTGCCTTTAAGAAACATCGATAATTACCATTCTTAAGAGCTCTGTGGTATATTTCTACGGCATAGTCGGTAGTTCCCCCACCGGGTTCAGTGGTATAACTTATCAATCCTGGGTATCGAATACTCCTAACATCCACTCCATATTTTTGGTGGTAATATTCGCACCATCGCTCGCCCGTTTGTTTAGAAATGCCATAGACCGTAGAAGGCTCCATAATTGTAGTTTGTGGGGTGTTCTCCCTTGGAGTGGTACTTCCAAAAACGGCAATACTGGAAGGCCAAAATACTTTTTTGATCTTCTTTTCCTTGGCCAAATCCAACACATTAAAAAGTGATGTCATATTCAAATGCCATGCCTTGGAAGGAAACCGTTCCGCAATGGCACTCAACATGGCAGCCATCAGATAAACAGTGTCGATTTTATGCCGAAAAACAACATCCTCCAGTGCGTCAAAATCTGTTGCGTCCAAGATCTCAAAATGTCCATTCTGCATAAACTCCTTAGATCCTTCCCTAATATCACTAGCTACAATACGATCGGCTCCAAAGCGATTGCGAAGTGCCTCGGTAAGTTCTGTTCCTATTTGGCCACAGGCACCAATGATGAGAATTCTTTTTTTCATATGTATTGTTCTAAGGAAATTGAGATTTGGCGCCTTAAAAGTACGTGAATTTTTTCATTTCGAAATTCACACGAACAGAATGAAAAAATTATATGGACTAACGTAGTGGTTCCTGAAGTGAAGCTATATTTTGTATGCTATTTAAGTACAAAATATAGCTTTTTACAGAAGAAATATAGGGATATTCATAGGTTCTTTCTCATTTTTTTATCATAGGCTCCCTGTTTCTGGCCAACTCTTTGGCGCTTAGCACAAAATTAACTTTGTATTGCAGCCAGAACCCTTATATTTGTGGGGCTTTCTTAGATATGAAACATCTTTTGCTTTTTGCTTTTATTATATTTCTTTCTTGTGGGGAAACTGTACAGGAAGCTGAAGACAGTACTTCTGCACAAAAGGATACCGTGCTTTACGGATTACAAAAGCACCCTTTTTCCAATCCCAATGCAGAGCTACAAGATGTGCTTCAAAATTGGATTTTCTATGAAGACTTTTACGATGAAGCCACTACCCTTCATAATTTAACCATCAAGCAATTATCAGATAAATCGCAAAGGCTTTTGGCGCACACCGATTCGCTCATGAGTAAAATTCCTGATACACTTAATACTTTCGCCATTAAATCGCGACTGGCTATTATAAAAACAAGGGTAGAGCTACTGCAGCACGAATCGCAAACCAATAAGATAAATGCTGAAAAAATTGAAGATTATATAAACGAAACCAATACTGCAGTAACCAATTTTTTAGTACAAATTGAAGAAAAGGTATTGAAAGATGGGATTGACCTTCAGCGTATCGAAAACGAAAAGAAAGAACTCGAAAAACAAAAAAGATATTTGGATTCCATTCAACAATTAGAGCTCCAAGACCAAAAGAAATAGTGTAACATAAACGAAAATTATTTACTCATACAGCACAATCAAATTATGAGTAACCACTAAACCCTAGACCAAAAAATGAAAACAAATGTATTTAAGTACCTTCTCTTGTCCACAGGGCTAATTTTAGCCAGTGCGTGTGAGGATGGTAACCAAAAAGAAGAAAAAGCGGAAGACGGCCCCCGTGGCATTATATTAGCCAATATGGATACTGCCGTGAGTCCCAAAAACGACTTTTATAACTACGTTAACGGGACTTGGCTCAAAAACACATCTATTCCTGAAGATCAGACCCGATGGGGAGGATTTGGGGTGTTGCGTAAATCCACCGACAAAGATGTTTTGGAAATTCTTGCCAAAGCCAAGGAAAGCGGTAAATATGCACCCGATACCGACCAAGCAAAAGCTTTGGCTATTTTCGAAACCAAACTGGATACCAACGCTAGAAATGCAGCAGGTATTACGCCTTTACAACCCATTTTGGATAAAATCGCCTCTATCGAAAACATGGAGGATTTTCAAAACGTGATTACCGAAAACGCCGTAGAAATTGGACAGCCGTTTATTGGTGTTGCTGCCTTTTCCAACCCATCCAACAGTAGTATGAACGCTTGTTATATTACTCCTGGTGGATTAGGGCTTCAAAGGGAGTATTACCTTAAGACCGATGAAAAATCGGTAGAAACCCGAGCGAAATACGTAGAACACGTTGCACGTATGCTCCAGTTCCTAGGAGACAGCGAGGAAGATGCCAAAAAACAAGCCGAAACGATCTTGGCTTTCGAAACCAGGTTGGCAGAACCCAGATTGGATAAAGTAGCCAGTAGGGATTTCAGAAATTTCAACAATCCACGCTCTATGGAGCAAGTACAAGAAATGGTTCCTGCTATTTCTTGGACAGAGGCCTTTAAGAATATGGGAGTAACCAAAAAGGTAGATACCGTTTTGGTAATGCAACCTAAGTATATGGAATATGTGCAAAGTGTTTTCAATGAGAACGACATAGATACATGGAAAACCGTAATGCGTTGGTCTACCCTTAACGGCGCAGCTGGATACTTAACCACGGAAATAGAAAAAGCCAATTGGGATTTCTATAGCAAGTACCTTAGAGGTGCCGAAAAACAAAAACCTGCCGATGAGCGTGCTTTGGCAACCGTAAATGGAAGTGTAGGGGAAGCACTTGGAAAACTGTATGTAGACGAAATGTTCCCACCAGAAGCGAAGGCAAAAGCAGAAGAGATGATTGCCAACGTCATTGTTGCTTTTAAAGACCGTATCACCCAATTGGATTGGATGAGCGACAGCACCAAAACCAAAGCGCACCAAAAGCTGGATAAGTTTACCGTTAAGATTGGATATCCCGATAAGTGGGAAGATTACTCGCAAATGGACGTAGCTGCAAACAAAAGCTATTACGACAACATGATTGCAGTAGATAAATGGAGCTTTGAGGACAACCTTTCAAAAATCAATGAGCCTGTGGATAGAACCGAATGGGGAATGTCTCCTCAAACGGTAAATGCCTATTTCAACCCCTTTAACAACGAAATCGTATTCCCAGCTGCTATCCTACAGCCACCATTCTACGATTATCTGGCAGACGATGCGGTAAACTATGGTGGGATTGGAGCCGTTATTGGACACGAGATCTCTCATGCATTCGATGATAGCGGTTCTCGATTCGATTCCGATGGAAACCTAGCCAACTGGTGGACCGATAGTGATTTGGAAGAATTCACAGCGCGCGGTAAGAAGCTTGCGGACCAATACAGTGCCATAGAAGTTATGGACAGTGTATTTGTTAATGGAGATTATACCCTTGGGGAAAACATTGGAGACCTTGGAGGCGTATTGGGTGCTTATGATGGTTTGCAACGTTATTTTGCAGAAAATGGACGCCCAGAAAACATCGACGGTTTTACACCTGAGCAGCGCTTCTTTATGAGTTGGGCTACCGTATGGAGAACCTTGATCCGTGATGAAGCCTTACGTACACAAGTACAAACCGATACCCACTCCCCTGGACACGTTCGTGCCATTCAACCTTTACTTAATATTGATGCCTTCTATGAAGCGTTCGACATTAAGGAAGGAGATGACATGTGGTTGGCACCGGAAGATCGAGTGAGAATCTGGTAACAAAAAGAAAATAATATCAAAAAAGGAGCCCCAAAGGCTCCTTTTTTTGTGCTATGTTTCAACTAGATCTTTTCGTACTGCTTTGTTTAGGTAATAGCCCGTAACCGAAGTAGCAAGGATGTCGGCAATAGGGAATGAAATCCATACCCCAAATACTCCAAAAAACGGAGGAAGGATAAACAACAGAGGAATAAGGAAGAAACCCTGCTTGGTCAAGCTTAAAAGAAGCGCAGGAACAGCACGCCCAATGGCCTGAAAATACGACGCACCTATTAACTGAACAACGATCACAGGGGTCGCGGCAAACACCCATCGCAACGCAGATGGTGTCCTTTTTAGAATTTCTTGATTATTGGCTACTGTTTCGGCATCCAAATTGTCGGAATGACTTATAAAGATGGAAACGATTTCTGAAGGAAACATCATAATAATGGCAAAAATCATCACAGCCAAAATCAACGAATATTTTATAGAAGTATTAATCGACTCCCGAACCCTAGAGAACTTTTCGGCTCCATAATTATATCCTGCTATGGGCAAAAACCCTTGGTTTACCCCAATAACAGGGAATAATGCAAACATCAGCATCCTACTTATAATACCATAGGAAGCGACATCCAAAGCATCCCCTTGGGCAATAAGCACTTTAATAAGCAAGACCCCCAGTACGGCAATCACCCCTTGGCGGGCGAAGGTAACAAAGCTTAAACTCGCTATTTCTTTTACCAGCTTGTTTTCCAAAAAGAAGGAAGACCATCGCAATCGCAGTTCAGTCTTAAACACAAAGAACCAAAGAATAAAGGCAAAGCAAATGGCATAACTAATAAATGTTGCCCATGCGGCCCCTTCCATACCCATTCCCAAAACCTTTATGAGGATGTAATCCATTAGTATATTCCCTATGGCGGGAAGTAGCATCGCGTACATGGCAAACTTGGGTTTCCCTTCGGCACGGATTACATTGTTGCCCATCATGCACATAGCCAACATCACGATTCCGTAGAGTACAATTCGGTAATACGGAAGTGCCAAGTCTTTGAAGGAATCGTCCGCCCCAAAAAACTCAATGAGCCCATCCTGAAAAACGAGCCCTAAAATGGTAAGCACTGCCGATAGGAAAAAGGTAAGGGTTATCTGGTTTCCAAAAACCTTTAAGGCTTTAGGGTGATTTCCTGCCCCCAATGCCCTGGATAGTACCGAACTCCCACCAATTCCAACGGCAAGTCCTATGGTAGCAATAAAAAAAGTAGGCTGTACCACTACGGTAATGGCCGAAATAGCCAGTGAGCCAATCCAACGACCCACAAAAATGGTATCCACAATCATGTTAAGGGACATGACCAAAATACCAATGGCAGCTGGAACTGCTTGTTGCACCAACAGCTTACTGATGGGTTCCGTACCTAATTTTGTGGATTTTTTGGCCATTTACGCAATGGCAGTTTCAATAGAGACCATTCGCCATTCTTCGATCCAATTGGCCAATAGCTGTGCAAATTCATCCCGATCGTTCAAGCAAGGGACGGTTGTAAACTCCTTACCGCCCATTTCATGAAAAATCTCTTCTCCTTCCATGGCAATTTCTTCCAAGGTTTCCAAGCAGTCGCTTACAAATGCTGGGGTTACAATCGCCATTTTCTTTATGCCTTCTTTTCCAAAACGCTCTATGGTTCGGTCTGTATATGGCTGTAACCACGGATCGAAGCCCAATCGACTCTGAAAAGAACTCGAGTAGGTTCCTTCTTTTAACTGAAGTTTTTCTGCCACCTTTTTTGTGGTTTCCAAACACTGGTGGCGATAACAAAATTGATGCGCCTTGCTATGCGTGGCACAACATTCTGCATTTATTTTACAATGTGACTGGGTAATATCGCTTTTCTTGATGTGCCTTTCAGGCACTCCGTGATACGAAAAGAGCAAATGTTCGTAATCGAGACCTTCCAAAGTCTCTCCAATGCTTTTTGAAAGTAAATCGATATAGTCTTCCTTGTGGTAAAAAGCGGGAAGTGAATTTATTTTAAGATTTGGGAAAAACTCTTTCTGTAATTCTGCCACCTTTACGTCGATGGTTTCGGTGGTTGCCATGGCAAACTGGGGATACAAAGGAATCGTCAATACTTCTTCTACACCTTGATCCACCAAAGCCTGCAATCCTTTCTTTAAGGTCATGCTTCCATATCGCATGGCCAACCCTACTGGAATATTAACCCGTTGCTGGACTTTTTCCTGAAGCCGTTCAGATATCACAATTAAAGGAGAACCTTCGTCCCACCATATTTTAGAGTACGCCTCCGCCGATTTCTTGGGCCTCGTATTCAGGATAATTCCACGAACGATTAGAATCCTGGCCCATCGGGGAACATCGATCACCCGTGGATCCATTAAAAATTCATCCAAGTATTTCTTTACGTCCTTAGGGTCTGTGCTATCTGGGGAGCCTAGGTTAACAAGCAGTACTCCTTTCTTCATAATTGGTTTTTTGTCGGCAAGAGCAAAAATACATTCTATAGACGGATATGGTTCTTAAAAAGATGGTAAAGTTGGTATAAGGCGTCAAACTGTTAGTTGCCAGAGCCCAGGCCCATGACAAATTTCTTAGGGGTAACCCCGAATTTTTTCTTGAAGGCAGAAATAAAATGACTGGCTGTGCTATACCCGACTTTGTGCCCCACTTCATTTACATTGTGCGACCCAGAAGCCAGTAATTGACGTGCCACTTCCATTTTATAATCGAACAAAAAGCTGAACAGCGAGTCACCATAGATTTGTTTGAATCCTTCTTTCAATTTATTGATGGGCAATTGTATTTCGGTCGCAATCTCTTTTAAAGTGGGGGGTTCTGCCATTCTGGAAATAACAATTTCCTTGGCTTTTTTAATCTTGGCAACGTTTTGTTCATCAACAAGAAAAGGACATTGCTCTATATCCACGTCCTCTTCCCTATTAAAATACAAACTCAATAATTCGTAGGCTTTCCCTTTAAAATAGAGCGACTTTATGGAAGAATGTAGATTGTAATTCACCAGTTGATTCAACACAATAGACATGGAAGGGGAAATCCGACCCTCTTTGTAATATTTTCGGTCTTTGTTTTCGTCGCTCAAAAATGTAATGTAGTGTGCATCCGAAGAGAAAAGTGTGTGGAACTTTTTAATGGGCAACAAAACAGAAAGCACCCATGAATTATCACTTACCGAAACTTCTATGGGTAAATCCCGTTGTGGATTGTACAACAACAACGAATTCCCTTCCTGGATGGGTAATCTATAATTTCCGTTGTTGAAACTGAAAGAAGCACTCCCTTTTACACAAAAGTGAAACTGAATGAAATTAGAGCTCACTTCGCGCTTAAACAACTGATTTACAGGACTTTCATTATTGCATTTAAGGATGAAAAAACCTTCCTCAACCACAGTCTCTTCATAAATACCTTGAGCGATATTTTTTAAAGGTTCTACGTCCATTATTTTTAAATTTTATTTAGAATCGTTCTAAACAAATTAATTATTTTTCTTGTTAAATCCCTTTAAATATAGTTATTCACAAGGGTTTTGGATTTATTTTGTCCAAATTTAACAATTTTCGATACTATTCGTGCTGCTAGCGTTATTTTTTGGATTTAGGTTCATCTATTTTTGCACCATCGCTATGAAAAATAACGGTAAAAGACATTTTCCCATTTCTTCTGAAGGTAATTTCTATGCTATTGGCCTTAACTACAAAAAGGCCGATGCCGAAATCCGTGGTCACTTTAGTGTTTCAGAAACCGCACAAAAACAGATCCTTCAGCAAGCCAAAGAAGAGGGAATTCCATCATTAAGCGTTATTTCTACCTGCAACCGCACAGAACTTTATGGTTTTGCCCAGCATCCGTTTCAACTCATAAAACTGCTTTGCGAACATACACAAGGCACATTGGAGGAATTCGAAAAAGTGGCCTATGTACATAAAGGCAAACAAGCCATTAGTCATCTCTTCAATGTTGGAACAGGTTTGGACAGTCAGATTTTGGGTGATTTCGAAATCATAAGTCAGTTTCGCCAAAGCTTCAAAAATTCCAAAAAAATAGGGTTGCTCAATGCTTTTATGGAACGATTGGGAAATGCAGTTATCCAAGCCAGTAAACGCATAAAGAACGAAACCGAAATATCCACAGGAGCCACATCGGTAAGCTTTGCTGCCGTTCAATACATCATGGCGAGGGTTCCTTATGTTTCAGAAAAGAACATATTGCTGTTCGGTATTGGAAAAATTGGCCGTAACACTTGCGAAAACCTCATAAAACACACCAAAAACGACCACATAACGCTCATTAACCGAACCAAGGTTAAAGCAGAAAAAATAGCAGGGAAATTCAACCTTTTGGTAAAGGATTATGCCAATATCCAAAGTGAAATTGCACAAAGCGATATCCTTATCGTTGCTACAGGGGCCAGTAGTCCTACTATCAACAATGCCTTATTGCATCTAAAAAAGCCTTTGCTCATTTTAGACCTTTCCATTCCCAAAAATGTGGATCAGGATGTAACACAAAACGAACACGTGACTCTCATCCACTTGGACGAGCTTTCCCGTGTAACCGATAAGACCTTGGCGCACCGCCAATCGCAAATTCCCTTGGCAAAAGACATTATCGAGGAAATTGAGACCGAATTCAACACCTGGGCCGAACATCGAAACTTTGCCCCGACAATTAAAGCCTTAAAAGCAAAACTATCGGAAATAAAAGCGGGTGAGATCGACAACCAAAGACGCAAACTACCTAATTTCGATACCGAACAGGCCGAAATCATAAGCGATAGGATCATTCAACAAATCACCAAGCACTTTGCCAACCACCTAAAGGATGATTCCATAGAAACTTCCGAAAGCATCCATCTAATCCGCAAAGTATTCCAAATAGAAAACAAGGAATCGTGAGCAAAACCATACGCATAGGGACGCGCGACAGCGAATTGGCACTGTGGCAAGCCAAAAAGGTACAATCCCAACTAGAAGGATTGGGCTATACCACCGAACTGGTAGCCGTAAAATCGACCGGGGACTTGGTACTCGATCAGCCTTTATACGAATTGGGGATTACCGGCATCTTTACCAAAACCTTGGACATTGCCATGCTTAACGGAACTGTGGATATTGCAGTACACAGCATGAAGGATGTTCCTACCCTCCTCCCCAAAGGAATCGTACAGACTGCTGTCCTTAAGAGAGCGAGTACGGAAGACATTTTGGTAACCAAAGGCGAAGTTGATTATAATACCCAATGCACCATTGCTACTGGAAGCCTTAGAAGAAAAGCACAGTGGTTGCATCGCTATCCCCAACACGAAGTGGTGGGTTTACGTGGTAACGTAAACACGAGGTTGCAAAAACTCGTGGATAGCGAATGGCAAGGGGCGATCTTCGCAAAAGCTGGTTTGGAACGTATCGATATCCTTCCCGAAAACCACATCGACCTCAATTGGATGATTCCCGCACCTGCCCAAGGGGCAATGGTGGTGGTTGCTTTGGAAAATGATCCCTTTTGCATCGAAGCCACATCCAAACTTAACCATACAGACTCCAAAATTTGTACTCACGTAGAACGGGAGTTCCTCCGTATCCTGGAGGGGGGCTGTACAGCGCCTATTGGTGCTCTTGCCATCATAGAAAACGACAACCTCCATTTTAATGGATGTTTACTTTCCCTAGATGGAACCCAAAAATTGGAAGTGGAAAAATCCATTCCCTTAAATCAGTACCAAGATTTTGGGAAAGAATGTGCTTTGGAGCTTCTGAATGATGGGGGCAAAGAGCTCATGTCGCAAATTAAAGTCCAAACCGGAAATCCAAAAGGACAGTAATATCACTATATGAAAACCGTGCTTTCCACAAAAAAACTTTCCTTGGCTCAAAAGGAGTTATTGCTCAACACAAGTTTGGGTTTTGTGGAGTACGATGCTATTTCCATTATCCCATTACAATTCGAAAGCCCTTTAGAAATAGAAAATGCTATTGTGACTAGCCAGAATGGAGCCAACCAGATTTTAGGTTCTGAAACAACTATTTCAAAATGGTTTTGTGTTGGTTCCAAAACAGAATCGTTATTAAAGGAAAATGGGCAAAATGTGGTGAAAATAGCTAAAAATTCATCAGAATTGGGAGAATTCATCTCAAAAAACCACAAAAATGATGTTTTTTATTATTTCTGTGGAGAACAACGCAGGGATGAACTTCCAACACTTCTAAAAATTAAAAAAATTAGCTTTTTTGAGATAAAAACGTACAAAACTGAGCCAAATTTGAAGAAATTCGACCAAAAATGGGACGGAATCCTCTTTTTTAGCCCCAGTGGTGTACAAAGTTATCTTTCAGAAAACAGCATAGGTGAGTCTGTCGCCTTTTGCATAGGGGAAACCACTGCAAATGAGGCCAGAAAACACACCAAAAAAACAATCGTTTCAAATTCCACTTTGGTAGAAAGCGTAATTGCCAAAGCAGTAAATCACTTCAGGGCAACCCCCTGAAGTACTTAATCCTCGCTTTGCGAGTAAAAAATAGCAGAATGACTCAAATTAAAAACGATCTATTTCTTAAAGCACTTCGAGGTGAAACCGTAGAACGTCCTCCTGTTTGGATGATGCGTCAAGCTGGGAGGTATCTTCCGGAATTTATGGAAATAAAAGCCAAATACGACTTTTTTACCCGTTGCCAAACCCCCGAATTGGCCAGTGAGATTACGGTGCAGCCCATTAGAAGATACGGCATGGATGCTGCGATCCTATTCAGTGATATATTGGTCATTCCACAAGCCATGAATATAGACGTGGAGATGAAAGCGGGTATTGGTCCCTGGTTGCCAGATCCCATTCAAAAACCATCCGATCTGGATCGTGTTGTTGTCCCAGACATCAACGATACCCTTGGCTATGTCATGGACGCCATAGATATGACCAAGGAAAAGCTGAATAACGAAATACCACTCATTGGCTTTGCAGGCAGCCCTTGGACTATTTTATGTTATTGTGTGGAAGGACAAGGATCCAAGAATTTTGCCAAGGCAAAAGAATTCTGTTTTACGCACCCTACAGCTGCCCACGAGCTTCTTCAAAAAATAACCGATACAACCATTGCCTATCTCAAGGAAAAAGTAAAGCACGGTGTAAATGCTGTTCAAGTATTCGATAGCTGGGGCGGAATGCTTTCTCCAACAGACTATCAGGAGTTCTCTTGGCAGTACATTCAGCAAATTATCGACGCACTTAAAGAAGAAACCCACGTAATCGCTTTCGGAAAAGGATGTTGGTTTGCCCTAAACGAAATGTCCAAAAGCGGGGCATCGGCCTTGGGAGTGGATTGGACCTGCTCTGCCAGGAATGCACGTTATCTTACAGGCGGCAACATTACATTACAAGGAAATTTTGACCCTTCCCGATTGTTGAGTCCCCCTCAAGAAATCAAGAAAATGGTAACACAAATGATCCGTGAGTTTGGAAAAGACAAATACATTGTAAATCTGGGTCACGGTATTTTGCCCAACATCCCTTTGGAAAATGCCGGTGCATTTGTGGAAGCAGTAAAAGAATATAAAGAAGAAGCGTGAACCTGTGGGCTCGTATAAAAAGTTTGAGCCCTTTGGGCGTTTTCCAATTTGGATGGCTTTTTTTAACCCACCCTTTGTACATTAGGCCTACTTGGATTGCAACCAAAAGGACATTTGCCATTTGTAACAATTTATACGGTAGTAATCATCACAAAAGCAACAAAGCCAATGCATTTAGACATGCTTTCTGGAATTTGCTTATTTGTAAAAAAGTAGTAAAAGGAGGCAAAAACCTTGAAAAAAGCAGCATTTTTACTCAAAAAGTGACCGATTTATACGAAAAAGCTACCAAAAACGACATTTTTGATCAGGCCATGGATCTACATAACAACAAAATAGGAAGGATGTTGTTTTTGGAGTTTTTAGATAAAACTGAGACAGAAATGATTAATTTGGTGCAAAAAAGAGCCGAAATGGCCAAAAAAGTGGCTCAAATTGAAGAAATTGAGAAATACGAAACCGAATTAGTCTATATTACCGAATAGTATGATCAAGAACATCTTCCGAAGCATAAAAGCCTATAGGGGCACCTTTAAGCTCATAAGCGAATTGGGGCTTTGGAAATATTTTGGCGTACCCATTCTTATTAGCCTTCTTACAGCTGCCCTTATCGGATTTGCTGCGTGGGGATGGAAGGACAATATCGCCAACCTCATCGACAAAATATGGGTTTGGGAATGGGGCTCGGAAACATTCCATGTCATAGGCGAAGTAATTGGTGTGGCTTTAATCATTGTTATTGGTTTTATCCTTTACAAACACATCGTTATGGCGCTCAGTGCTCCTTTTATGAGCCCCGTATCAGAGAAAATAGAAGCACTCCTCATGGGAACCGAGCATTCCCATAGAAAAACAACTTTTATGGCTCAATTATGGCGTGGAATCCGAATCAACGTTAGGAATTTACTCATGGAACTGTTCCTTTCTATACCCATTCTTTTATTGAGTTTTATCCCGGTCATTAATTTCATTACCTCTCCCCTTTTGTTTTTGGTACAATCCTACTATGCAGGTTTCGGTAATATGGATTATACCTTGGAACGTCATTATGGCTATGCAGAAAGCACACGTTTTGTTAGAAAACACAGTGGAATCGCCACTGGGAATGGTATCGTCTTTATGGCACTTTTATTCATTCCCGTTTTGGGGATTATTTTGGTATTGCCCCTATCGGTAACAGCAGCCACGACAGAAACCCTTCGATTAATACATTCAGAAAACCGTTCATGAAGCATCAATTCGTTTCTTACATAAAAACCCTTCAAAACAGCATCACAGCTTCTTTAGAAGCCATAGATGGTGTAGCAACCTTTCATGAAGACCCATGGATCCGTCCCGAAGGTGGAGGGGGTCGCACCCGTGTTATTGAAAATGGAGCTGTTTTCGAAAAAGGAGGTGTAAACATTAGCGAAGTACACGGAAAACTGCCACAAAGCATGCAACAATACTTTGGGGTAACCGATGCGGACTTTTTTGCCTGTGGCCTAAGTTTGGTATTGCATCCCAAAAACCCTTTTGTACCCACAGTACATGCTAATTGGAGGTATTTCGAAATGTACGATAGCGACGGAGCCATTGTAGATCAGTGGTTTGGTGGTGGGCAAGACCTAACCCCTTACTATCTTTTCGAAGAAGACGCTTCCCACTTTCATAGTATTTGCAAAAAAGCATGCGATGCCCATGACCCTAGTTTCTATCCCAAATACAAAGCCCGATGCGATGAATACTTTTACAACAGTCATCGAGGGGAAGCCCGGGGAATCGGTGGCCTCTTTTTCGATTACCTGAAAAAAGACGACACCCGAAACATGCAGGACTGGTATAACTTTGTTACCGAAGTGGGAAACAGTTTTTTACAGGCCTACATTCCCATTGTTGAAAAAAGAAAAGAACTTCCCTACATCCAAGAGCACCGTGATTGGCAGGAAATACGCAGGGGTCGCTATGTAGAGTTTAATCTGGTTCATGACAAAGGGACTCTGTTTGGTTTAAAGACCAATGGACGTATAGAAAGTATTCTTATGAGCCTTCCTCCCCATGTGCAATGGAGATACGACCACCATCCTGAATCGGGAAGTGAGGAAGAAAAATTAATCGATGTTTTAAAAAACCCAAGAGATTGGGCTAATTCATAATAAGACCATGTACCCATTACGAAGAAACCGTCGTTTACGTACTTCTGAAGCCATCCGAAGCTTGGTTCGTGAAACCATCATTTCCCCCAATGACTTTTTGGTGCCTCTATTTGTAGTAGAAGGCAAAGGGATAAAAGAAGAAATACCCTCCATGCCCAACTACTACAGGTATAGTTTGGACTTATTGCAAAACGAAGTGAAAGAACTCTGGTCCCTTGGACTTAAAAGTGTTTTGCTTTTTGTGAAAGTCCCGGATAACTTGAAGGACAACAAAGGAAGTGAAGCCCTTAACCCAAATGGTTTAATGCAACGCGCAGTAAAGACCGTAAAGGATACCTGTCCAGGCATGTTGGTCATGACCGATGTAGCCTTAGATCCTTATTCCAGCTATGGGCATGATGGTGTGGTAGAAAATGGAAGAATCGTAAACGACGATACCTCAGAAATTTTAGCAGACATGTCCCTTTCGCATGCCGAAGCAGGTGCCGATTTTGTAGCTCCCAGTGATATGATGGATGGTCGGATCCTTACCATCCGTGAAGCTCTGGAAGACGAAGGCTTTACAGACACAGGCATTATGAGTTATAGTGCCAAATACGCCTCTGCTTTCTACGGACCATTCCGCGACGCATTGGATAGTGCCCCAGTAGATATGGTAGATGTACCCAAAGACAAAAAAACCTACCAAATGGATCCTGCCAATCGGGACGAAGCCTTACGTGAAACCGAAATGGATATCGACGAAGGGGCCGATATCGTAATGGTAAAGCCTGGAATTGCCTATCTGGATATCGTACGGGAAATACGGAACGAAGTCGAAGTTCCCGTTGCCGTATATCAAGTAAGTGG
>JANQKN010000122.1 GCA_028281065.1 Flavobacteriaceae bacterium
GACTTCGAAATCCTTAAAAACGGAGGCGATGCTATGGAGGCCGTAACCGCTTCTGTTATCATCTTGGAAGATTCTCCGCTCTTCAATGCAGGAAAAGGAGCCGTATTTACGCACGAAGGCAAGAATGAATTGGATGCTTCGGTTATGGATGGGGAAAGCTTGAATGCCGGTGCCGTTGCGGGTGTTACCCAGATTAAAAATCCCATAACCCTTGCCGTAGAGGTTATGGACAATAGTAAGCATGTATTGTTGGCGAGGGAAGGTGCCGAGGAATTTGCCCAGTCCCGAGGAATGGAACTAACAGACCCTTCTTATTTCTTTACCGAAAGAAGGCACCGTTCCCTCCAACGTGCCATTAAAAAGGAGAAAGTAACCCTAGATCATGATGAAAAGGTTTCATTTGCAGACCCATTTATACTAGATTCCAAATTCGGAACCGTAGGTTGTGTCGCTTTGGATAAAAACGGAAACCTAGCGGCTGGAACCTCAACGGGAGGTATGACTAACAAACGATGGAACCGTATTGGGGATTCCCCCATTATAGGAGCAGGAACCTATGCCAATAATAAAACCTGTGCGGTTTCTTCTACAGGATGGGGCGAGTATTTTATACGTGCTATGGTTGCCCACGATATTTCGGCCCTAATGGAATACAAAGGGCTTTCTTTAGAGGAAGCTACCGAGGAAGTCATCCAAAACAAATTGACCGAACTTGGGGGAACCGGTGGAGTGATTGCCATCGACTCCCAAGGCAATGTGAGTATGGAGTTCAACACTAAAGGAATGTACCGTGCCCACATGGATGCCGACGATAATCTGACCATAGGAATTTACGGGGACGAGTAATCTCCATAGTCCTTTCCCAAGGACATTCACGAAATATTATTTTACTTTTTTTTCAGGAGAAATTAGCGGGTAGTTGTTTTAATAGCACAAACTCGCTAATTCTTTTTCGTGAAAACTACCTACACTTTCTTTTTTATAAGCTTCTTTGTTGTAAAGGGCATTTCGCAGGATTTTGATGCGAACTTTAATCACCGTTATGGATTTAACCTGGATTATAAGTTCAATAAATTCAACAAGAACATAAAGCTGCAAACGGGGTTTATTAGTGCTTTTGACAGTAGAAGTTACGACCCCTTCTTTTATCAGTTTAAGTTGGGGCTCGATTATAGATTCAACAAGCGGTTTTCCGGAAAGGTTTTCTACAAACCCATTTTGTTGAAAAGGAATATTGAAGGTTCCTGGCACGATCGGTTTGGAGCCAGTGTAAGTTACCGAAGCAAGCTTTTTGGCCTGCCACTTAAGAACACGCTTACGGCCGAAGGCTTCTTCCCAAAGTTCAACAAGTATCAGTATCGGTTTATTTATTCGATCCGATTGAACTTCAAAAACAACTTTTTACCCCTTAGAGCCACCCCCTACCTTAGTTACCAGCTGTATTATTACCTAAACGGAAGACCCTTGGATTACTACGACGATACTGGAGAAGTACTGCTCGCATCCAATCCGCCCAATGGGCTCCACCGGTACAGAATTGGAGCCGGGGTACGGTTTCGAATTAAACGCAGGCTCTACGCCACACTGTATTATGTGTGGCAGGAAGAATTCAATACCACATTCCAAGACTACAGACAAATTAACATTCTAAATAAAAGTCAGACCTCAATCCGCTATCCCTTTAACGACTATCAAGTCCTTGGGATAAGCGTAAGCTATACTTTATCATCTAAATAAATCTAACTATGAAATTAAAAAAAACCATCATTTGCAACCGTGTTGTCGATTTTAAGATCGACAAAACCATAAATAGATCCTACTTGCCCAAGGCAGGTGACGTAGCCATTTTTAAAGTAAAGGAAATTGGCAAGCACAATTCGGTACAAGGCGTAAACGGCAACAACTGTTATTTGTTCCTCGGCGATTATATCATGGCTGCCTTTGGCAACCGGTATGCCTCCGATCAATTTGAAGGCTATGTCCCAGACCAATACCATGACGAATACCATATCCTCGGAAAAGGGGGTGCTGTGGGAATCCTTGCTTCCATGCACCAGAAACTGGAAAAGGTGGGAACCACCAATCTCGAGTTGATCGGTTACGCAACGGACAAAAAAGGTAAGGTAATCAATACCAAATATTATAATTCTTCAGTAGACAGGTTTACCCGAACCCCCAAAGAACCCAAGATCATACTTTCATTAGGTTCCTCTATGGACAGCGGAAAGACAACAACGGCTGCTTTTTTATGCAGGGGATTGAATGCTGCTGATAAAAAGGTTGCCTACATTAAACTAACAGGTACAGTATATACCAAAGACCGTCACTTTGCCAGGGATTGTGGGGCTCACCTTTCCATCGATTTTTCAAATTATGGCTTTCCGTCTACATACTTATGCAGCATGCAGGAATTGCTGGACCTATACGAAACCTTAATGAATCACACGAAGCGGATAAACCCCGATTATGTGATCATAGAAATTGCAGATGGGCTTATACAACGCGAAACAGCCATGTTGTTGGATCATTCTGGTTTCATGAACCAAATAGACCATGTAATCTTCTCGGCCGCAGACAGTCTTGGGATTTTGTCTGGGCTTCAAATCTTGGAAAACCAGGGCATTCAGGCCGTTGCCGTTAGCGGCTTGTTCACCGCAAGTCCTTTATTGATAAAAGAAGTGGAAGGCGCAGTAAATGTTCCTGTGTTGGATTTGGAAAAATTGGCTTCGCCCCATGTGCTGGGTTTGTTGGAACAGCCCATGGAAAAGGCTGTATAAAATGACACATCATGAGCAGAAACGATATCATAAAGGCCTTTGTTCGTGAAAACAAACTAAGGTTCCTTTTGGCAATAATCATTGGGATGATGGCCAACCTGTTTGTGGTACTCATCCCTGTGAGTCTTGGAAAGTTTTTTGACTTGCTATTCGATTTTCAATCGCACAGGGCTGCTTTTCTGGACCTACTCCCTATTAGTTTTTGGGATACGGTACCCCAATACCTGTGGTTCCTATTGGCGATGATATTCATACGGCTTGTGCTACAATTTTTTCAACGGTACCAAACGGCCCTTTTGGGGGAACTGTTTGTGAAAGGGTTGCGCGAGCAACTGTTTCGACAACAATTAAAAATTGAATCGCTAGTGTACGACAGCCGTGGTGCCGGTAGGTATCTGTTGCGTCATAGTGGAGACCTAAAAACCATACAGAACTATCTCACCAAAGGAATCGTTGGGTTTTTAACCGACCTCATCCTCATCTTAATTGCGCTTTTGTTCTTATGGTGGCTCAATAAAACCATTTTTGTGATTGTTCTGTTGGGTTTTGGGGCAACTTCCCTTTCCATCTTTTTGCTGAACAAGATCCTCTTTAAAGCATCTGTGGCTAGGAGAAATACAAGATCGGGATTGTTATCCTTTGTGAGCCGACAACTTAATGCCGTTCATGCAGTAAAAGCTTTTAACAAGGATAGTACCGAAATTGGGAAATACAACAAACGTTCCCAGCAATTGTACGAGACAGGGAAATCCTTTCAGGGGATCTATAATTTTATCCTGGTTGCCATCCCTGCCATGTTGTATCTGGTATTGCTCTCGGTTTTATATGTAGTATATGTACAAAAGCTGAATAACAGCTTAACCATTGATCAAGGTGAAATCATTGGGTTTTTATTACTGTTTATTACCATTCTCCCCATTTTTAGGAGGGTGATACGGGTTTCTTCGGTTTGGGAATTGGGAAACATTTCCTTTAAGAAACTCATTAATGTGTTCGAATTACCCGTAGAAAAAACAGAAGGCGATTCCCCTGATTATCTGTTTGAAAAAGGAGAAATCATCTTCAAAAAAGTTTCCTTTCGGTTTAATAGTGATGGTTTACTGTTTTCGAATCTCGATTTTAAAATCCTCCCTAAAAAAACAAACCAAATTAAGATTGGCAATGGCGAAGGCAAATCGACACTTTTGAAGCTCATGGCTGGAATCTACAAACCGGATTTGGGTGAAATCCTGTTCGACAAACAACCCCTAACCAAACTGGATGCAAAGTCCCTTCGGAAAAAAGTGACTTTTGTTTCGGACGAATTGGGCCTTATTGGCCGTACTGTTTTTGAAGTGGTGTCCTACAGCCGAAAGAAATCCAAAATATCGAAAACCCAAGAAATCCTGGAACAATTGCAAACGGGGGTTCCCGATCATCTAAAATTGGAAGCTACCGATAAAGTGGTAGAAGGGGGTAAAAACCTCTCGAAATCACAAATAAAGCTTCTTCATTACACCCGCGCCATTTTATCCAACAAACCCATTATGATTATCGATGAGCCCATTAGGAACTTGGAAAGAAATACCAAAAAGAACATTATGGAATGGCTGTCTTCCCAAAAAGGGGAAAAGACCCTGGTATTGCTATGCAAAACTTGGAAAGAACCTTCCGTGAAAATTGAAAATGAAATTATCATCCCCCAATAAAACCCAATCCCATGATGAAGTATTCAAACCTTAAGATCGCTTTTTTTATAGCAGTTATCCTTATTGTATTTAGCTCCTGCGAAAAAGACGAAGTGCTTATCCCTGGACTACAACCTACCTATACTATTGAAGAAACCACGGTTAATGGCCAGACACTTTTTAGGATAACAGGTACCATCAATCAAACGGTCTCCTTAACGGCAAACAACACATACCTTTTATCGGGGTTGGTTTTTGTGGAAGACACTTTATCTATTGAAGCAGGGACAACCATTTATGCAGAAACCAACAGCCCTTCTGCCTTGATCATTGCTAGAAAAGCAAAGATCCTTGCCCTAGGGAATGCAAACAATCCCATCGTTTTTACTTCCCTAGCAAATCTCACGGGGACCCCTTCCCAAGGAGATTGGGTAGGATTGCACATGAACGGGCAAGCCTCTTTAAACACAAGAAGCTCCGCTTTGTCTGCAGTTATAGGGAAGTATGGCCGAACCGACATACAAGCAAACGATGAAGATAATTCAGGCAGCCTTCAATATGTTCGTGTAGAATATGCTGGAAAAGCCTTAGGGGAATCCACAGGTGCCATCAACATTAATGGTGTAGGAAGCCTTACGCAATTGGATTATGTGCAAGTCTATCAATCTTTGGGTAATGGTATACGATTCAGGGGGGGTACCGCCCGCCTTAAACACGCAGTCGCAACACAAAGCTATGGGAAAGCCTACCGATGGGATGCCGGTTGGCGTGGGCTGGGACAATATTGGGTAGCACATTATCCGCAAACCACCACAGACACCCTCACTGCCATAGAAGGACGGAGTGGAGCTTTGGACAACCTTCCTATTTCCAATCCTGTTCTTTCCAACATCACCGTAGTAGGTTTGGGCACCCAAAGTTCGGATCCGCAGGTTCGGGGTATTCGTTTTCGGGATTCTACCCATGGAAAAATCTACAACTCCCTTATTACAAATTGCAGGCGTGCTGTCCGGGCCGATAATTCAACTAGTTTTATCAACAACCAACAGCTTGTTTTTGCAAATAACAACCTACACGACAACAACCCCGATTATTACGATGGCAGTACCAGTCAAGCCAGTTTATTTTCGAATGCTTCGTTCAACAACACACAGAACATAGTAACCATGGATGGTTTTGTAGGAACGAGTCCAGGAGGTACCTTCTCGGTGCAAAACCTCAACCCTTGGTTCGATGCTGTGACCTACAAAGGAGCGGTTCCCGCTTCGAACAACTGGACGGCCTCTTGGATTCGGGAATGATCCAGTTTTAGTTTGATGTTCGAGTGACCACACCTCAAGTGTGGTTGTATCGAGACCCCCGTTCTCGATACAGTTTTTATCCTAAAAACCACTCGAATTCCAAACTGAATGAAACGATGGATTCTTCGTATTTTTACAGAACACCAAAATCAGGGATATGTCCAAACCGTACTACGCCGTTATCTTTACCAGCAAACAAACTTCAGACACCGAGGGTTATGCCGAAATGGCCGATGCCATGGAGCAATTAGCCCAACAACAACCCGGTTATATAGGAATAGAACATGCTTCGGAAGGCCTTTCCATTACCATTAGCTACTGGGAAACTTTGGAGGACATTGCACAATGGAAACGAAACCTGGACCATATGCAAGCCCAAAAACTGGGAAGGAAACGCTGGTACCAATGGTACAAGACCCGTGTTTGTATGGTAGAACGGGAATATGAATTCCATAAATGATAACTAACTTTTCAGAAGTTATATGAAGAATGACGGAAGAATTTAGACGCTACGAACAGAACATAAAAAAGAAGCATCGTTTCTCTTTTTGGTCCCTAAAGTATCAAGAACAGTTTCGAACAAACCTCAACCAAACGGTTTTCATACCTATAGCTGTCCAGACCTTTGAGAAATTAGGATGGACGGTAATCTTTCAAAATGAAACTTCATGCGAAGCAAAGCGAAAAAATGATTGGGAAACATGGACCGAAAAGATCTCTGTTGTTTATGATCAAGGAATGGCAACCGTAAAAAGTGTCTCGCTTGGCAATGAAATATGGGATAATGGAAGAAATTCAAAAAGGGTTACGTTGTTTATTCATGCGTTTCAAAAAACCCAAGAAGAGTTTGACAGTGAAGCGCTAAAAAAGCTCGAAGAAGAGGTCATTCAAACCAGAAATTGGGATGATTATGAAATTCCCGAGAAGCTTCCTTTGCCCAAAAAAAGCACAAAACCAAAGTTTTGGATTCCAATAGTGGGAGCCGTAATAACTTCATCTTTATTGGGTTTTCTAGTTGCATATTTTTCCGCTTACACAATGTATATTATTGGCCTCTATGAACTAGCGGTTGCTTTAGTGATTGGCTTTGCCCTTAAAAACTTAATCAAACTCAGTAATTATACTCATTACAACCACCTTAATTATCTATTAATAGCAATGGTTGTTATTACATATGTTTCCAATCAATATTTTCAATATCAAATATTCCTAAACAAATACAATTATGAACCCTTTGGGTTTTTACAATTTATGAAGTTGAGAATAGAAGAAGGATTAACCATTCAATCTTTGAACACAGGTTCGATAGGACTTATTGTAAGCTGGGGTCTTCAAATTTGGCTTACTTATTTAATAGGTTCAATGCGACTTGCTTCTAACCTTATAGTCTTTCAAATAAAAAGAGTTCCTGTGGAGGTTACAGATTTTGCATATTATCACTTCATTAAAGGAAAAACAGAAGATCAGGTACGAACAGAATTAGCTTATTTGGGTTGGAAGACCCAACAAAATCAAAACGAGGTATTCGAATCGATTGCAGCAATCCATGGAGCAACGGAGATGAGCCGATTGTAATTATTTTGTTTTAAAGTTCGTAAAGCTAAGCATACAGTACAACTGTTAAATATCTCACAAATCATAGTTGCCTGCATACCAAACCATAAAATGGCTGCGTTTAGCTGACAATTCCCTCCTCTATTTTATGATTTATGGCATAAGCCAAAGTGCTACTTTGTGGACTTTGATCCTTATTCATAATCCCTTAGCGACATCCCTCCTTTCGCAAGAAGATTTATTGTATTTTTAATAACGGGGCACTAACTGGCAACCTTTAGTAGGGCACCCATCTAAAACCATCAATTATGAAGCAGTTCTTCCGCTTAATCGCTCTTGCCGCATTGGTATTCTTTTATGGATGTGGTGACAAATCCCAACCCGGCGAAACCGACAACCTATTCAAATTCAGGGAATACATCGTATCCAACAGTTATGGGAACTTGAGTATTGGCGAACCCATCGCCGTACAATTGGCAAATCCACTGGAGCAGTTCGAAATCGATACCGAGCTCCCTTCAGAATACATGAAAATAAGTCCCAAAACCCCTGGGAAATTACTGATTGAAAACGGAAGAACACTTGTTTTTCAACCCGAAAACTACTTACAACCCGATACCGAATATACCATATCGATCCCCCTTCATAAATTATACGACAACATCCCCAAAGAGTTTAGAACCTATACTTTCTCCTTTAAAACCATCACTCCCAATTTCTCCCTTAAAATGGGCGATTTGCAATCCTATTCCAAACAATGGCAGTACCTCACAGGCCAAATAGAAACAAGCGATTTGGTCGCTCTGGAAAAAGCCAAGCAATTGTTGGAGGTAACCCAAAACAGCAAAGACTTATCACTGAAGTGGGAACAGGAAGACGGGTATTCCAATTTTTTCAATTTTACCATAGACAGCATCCAACGCAAGGTGGAAGATTCGGAAATTGAAATCGCTTGGAATGGAAAACCTATAAAAAGTGATTTTAAAGGTAGCAATACCTTCGCCATTCCCGGGCAGAACAATTTTAAGGTGGTGGATGTAAAAAGTGTGATCGCTCCCAGCGCCGTACTATCCATCAATTTTTCAGACCCCCTCCAGGAACATCAGGATTTTTCAGGCTTGGTTACCGTAGAAAAAGCGGAAGACCTTCGGTTTGAAGTGGAAGGAAACACACTTCATATATACCCTTCAAATTCAATTCTGGGGAATGTGAGGGTAACCATCTTTAACGGCATAAAAAACACCGACAATTTTGGCCTTAAGCAGGAATTCTCCGAACTGGTCTCTTTCGAGCAGCTAAAACCCCAGGTACAGCTAATATCCAAAGGAGTGATTCTTCCCAATGCCGAAAGTACCCCACTCTATTTTAAAGCTGTGAACCTGGCTAAGGTCGATGTTCATATCGTAAAGGTGTTCGAAGACAATATGCTACAGTTCCTCCAAGCTTCCAACCTTAACAATTCTAGTATTTACAACATGAAGCCCGTGGGTCGCCGAATTGCCAAAAAGACCATCGATCTGGAAGACAAAAGCTTGGGCAACGATGGGCTTTGGAAAGCTTACGGCCTTAACCTTTCCGATTATTTCTCGGCCGATCCAGGAGCCCTGTACCGAGTGGAGATTAGTTTCAAAAAAGAATACACTACCTACAATTGTGCAACCGCAGATTCCGAAGCTGACCAAGAGGACTATGAAGAAGACTACTATTATGAAGAGGAATATGCATCCACCGATACGTTGGACGAAGACGAACAAGAAGAACGGTATTGGGACAACGAGATTTATTCCTACAGAAGGTATCACTACAACTGGAGGCATCGGGACAACCCTTGCCATTTGGCCTACTATCATGAAGATCGTGCGGTAAGCACCAATGTCCTGGGAAGTGACTTGGGAATGATCGTGAAAAAAGGGAAAAACAAATCCTATCATTTTGCGGTTACCAATTTACTGACCACCCAACCCCAACCCAATACCAAGATCAATCTGTACAACTACCAGCAACAATTGTTAGGGACAGTTTCTACAGACAATGAAGGATTGGCCATTTTCGACAGTGATAAAAACCTGGCTTTTGCAGTAGCCCAAAAGGGAAGCAACTATGCCTATGCCAAATTGGAAGACGGAAATGCCCTTTCGCTAAGTAAGTTTGATGTTTCGGGGAAAACACTTCAAAAAGGGCTTAAAGGATTTATGTACACCGAACGGGGTGTACATCGCCCTGGAGATAGCATCCACCTCACCTTTGTGTTGAACGACAATGCCAATCCGCTACCTAAAAACCATCCCGTTGTTTTGGAAGTTACCGACGCCCGAGGAAAATTGATACAAAGAACCGTTCAAAATGATGCCGAAGACAACGGATTCTACTATTTCCCAATTACAACCCAAGCCAATGCCCCTACGGGTAATTGGAATGCCACAGTGAAAGTAGGTGGAGCCAGTTTTAGCAAAAACCTAAAAGTTGCCACCATAAAACCCAACCGACTAAAACTCACTGTTGATTTTGACGATGAAATTTTGGACGCCAGCAAAGAAGTAAAAGGGACTGCCAGCGCCCAATGGCTTCATGGTGCCCCTGCAAGAAACCTGCGGATTGAGATGGAAGCGACCCTGAGATCGCAGGGCAATGCCTTTAAGCAATACAACAATTATAACTTTAACGATCCCGTTCGGAAGTTTTCTGAAGTGGAACTCCCCGTTTTGGATTCCAATCTATCTGCCGAAGGAACCACTTCCTTTTCTAAAAAATTCAACATTAGCGACAAGGCTCCTGGTATGTTGCAAGCTACATTCCTAACCAAAATATATGAAGGTGGAGGTGATTTTTCTTTGGATGTATTCACCAAAAGTTTAGCACCCTATTCTCACTTTGTGGGGCTTCGTTCTCCAGAACCCAAACGTTACGGTTCTTTTTACACGGACGAAAACAACGAATTCGACCTAGTAACAGTAGATGCCCAAGGAAACGCTTCTGGAGGAAGAACATTGGAAGTAGAAATATTTAAAATCGAATGGCGATGGTGGTGGAGCCGTGGGTACGACAACCTTTCCCGTTATGAAAACGCAAGGGTACACCGTCCCATTCAAAACTTTACAGTAACCACAAAAGGAGATGGTAAAACCTCCTTCAACATAAACATCCCCGAAAGACAAGGAGGGCGTTACTTAATCCGTGTAAAAGATAAAGCCTCTGGACATGCCACTGGAAGGATTGCCTATTTCTACCGAAACTGGTGGAAACGCTCAGGAGATGGTGACCCTGAGAGCTCAAAAATGTTACTCTTTTCGGCCGATAAAGAAACCTACGAAGTAGGCGATAAAGCCACCGTTACGTTCCCATCCGGGAGTGATGGTCGTGCTTTGGTTAGTGTAGAAAACGGCACCGAAGTACTTTCCACCCAATGGGTAGAAACCAAAAAAGGGGAAACGGAGGTTCGTTTGCCTATCACCAAAGAAATGGCCCCCAATGTCTTTATCAACATCTCCTTGTTGCAACCGCATGATCAAACCAAAAACGATCTCCCCATACGTCTTTACGGTGTGGTGCCCATAGAAGTAAAAGACCCCAATACGTATTTGGAACCTCAATTGGACATGCCTGATGTATTGAAACCCGAAGAATCCTATACTATTCGTGTTTCCGAAAAGAACAGGCAAGCCATGACCTATACCATTGCCGTGGTGGATGAAGGGCTATTGGATCTTACACGCTTCCCCACTCCAGAAATCCATCAAGCCTTTTATAGTCGGGAGGCTTTGGGAGTAAAAACTTTCGATGTGTTTGATGATGTAATTGGAGCCTATTCGGGTAGTGTTAATAACATCTACGCCATTGGTGGGGGTAGCGATGCTGCCGGTGCAAAAAACAAGAAAGCGGACCGCTTTAAACCTGTAGTGAGTTACATAGGACCTTTTCAGCTTAAAGCTGGCGGCAAAGCAGAACACACCTTAACCATGCCTAATTATGTAGGTTCGGTACGAACCATGCTCATTGCTGGGGATAATGCCAAAGGAGCCTATGGAAAGACAGAAAAAGCTACTCCTGTTCGCAAACCCCTAATGGTACTGGCTTCCCTTCCCCGCAAATTATCGCCAGGCGAAAAGGTAACCCTGCCCGTTACGGTATTTGCCATGGAGAAAAAGGTGAAAAATGCCCAGGTATCTGTAAAAACAGGAGACGCCTTAAAGCCCATTGGCAGTGCCTCCAAACAGATTTCCTTTCAGGATATAGGGGAACAGATCGTAAACTTCGAGTTTGAAGTATTGCCTGCTACAGAATTCCAAACCATAGAAGTTCTTGCTACGGGAAGTGGAGAAAGGGCGACCTATAAAGTAGAGATCGATGTGGAAAACCCAAACCCTATCACAACGAGAACCCTTCAGAGTCAGGTGGAGGCCAATACTTCCGAAACCGTTTCTTTTGAAACATTTGGCGTTGCTGGATCGAATGGAGCCTCTATCGAATTCTCAACCCTACCGCCCATGGATTTCGACAAGCGGATGGAATATCTTATCCGTTATCCGCATGGCTGTATAGAACAAACCACTTCGGGAGCCTTCCCGCAGTTATTTTTGGAAGATATATTCGATATTACATTCAATAGGAAAGAAGAAATAAAGGGCAATGTAGAAGCGGCTATTCAGCGTTTGGCTAGTTTTCAGATTGGCAATGGAGGTCTTTCCTATTGGCCTGGGGAACAGGAAGCTGATGAATGGGGTACCAACTATGCAGGGCATTTTATGTTGGAAGCCAAGGAAAAAGCATACGCGCTTCCCATTACCTTTTTAGACAATTGGTTGCGCTTCCAAAAGAATGCAGCAAGACAATGGAGAAGTTCCAGTACTCGCTATAATTCCAGCCTTACTCAAGCCTATCGTTTATATACCTTGGCATTAGCAGGACAACCCGAATTGGCTGCCATGAACCGATTGCGGGAATCCAATCGTATGAGTAATGATGCCAAATGGCGATTGGCATTGGCCTATGCATTGGCAGGCAAGAAAAAAGTAGCCAAGGAAATTGCGCAGTCGGCCAATATTAGTTTTATATCCCAGAGGTATAATTACCATACCTACGGATCCCCCTTCCGAAACAAAGCTATGGCATTGGAAACCTTGGTAGAATTAGAAGATCCAAAGCAAATGGATATGGCTGTTTCTGTAGCCAAAGAGCTTTCTTCCGACCGTTGGTACAGTACCCAGGAAACGGCTTATGCACTGTTGGCGATGACCAAAATGGTTCAGAAAAACGGAGGGAAAGCTTTGGATGTGTCATTCACCCAAAATGGAAAGACGACCACGGTACAAACCGAACGAGCCATTGTGCAACGGGATTTGGACATCCGTATGGGTAGCAACAACATTACCATAAACAACAAAAAGGGGAATGTTATTTATGTCACCATTACCCAAAAAGGAAAGTTACCCTTAGGGGAAGAACTGGCCGATCGCAAGAATTTGGTTATTGGCGCTTCGTATCTGGACAAGGAAAACAATACGTTGGATGTAAAAACACTCCGACAGGGAACCGAAATCATAGCCAAGGTCGTAGTAACAAATACTTCCAACGATTATGTAGATAACATCGCCCTTACCAAAATATTTCCGAGTGGATGGGAGATTGTTAACACCAGCTTTACCGAGCTGGGTGGCGGAGCAGAAGGATCGGCAAGATACACTGACATTCGAGATGATCGGGTTAACTTCTATTTCGATCTGGCTGCTAAGAAATCGAAGACCTTTTATGTAAAGCTGAATGCTTCTTACCTAGGGACTTATTATTTACCAGGAACCCAGGTAGAGGCTATGTACGACAATAATTTTTATGCAAGGAATCAAGGGATTTGGGTCACCGTTGAGCAATAATTCCATGAGAAAATTGGGCGAACATATTAAGCGGAAGCTAAAGCGGCATAAAATCAAACTAACCGGTTTGGGGGTATTGTTTATTGTTTGGTTGTTTTGTTTGCCCAGACCTTTGTTTAAAAATCCTAGTTCCACTGTAATAGAAAGCAGGGAAGGTATGCTTTTGGGCGCTCGTATAGCCGATGATGGACAATGGCGCTTTCCAGCCATTGATAGTGTTCCATACCGTTTTGAACAGAGCATCCTATTGTTTGAGGACGAATATTTTTACGACCATCCAGGGTTCAATCCTGTATCCATGGGCAAGGCACTCTGGCAGAACCTAACCACCGACACCCGTCGAGGTGGGAGTACCCTTACCCAACAGGTCATTCGGTTGGCCCGAAAGAATCAAAAACGGAGTTATTTTGAGAAAGCCATCGAGCTGTTCATGGCAACCCGTTTAGAAGCAGGATATTCAAAAAAAGAAATCTTGAATTTCTATACATCGCACGCCCCTTTTGGAGGCAATGTGGTTGGTTTGGAAACCGCGGCTTGGCGCTATTTTGGGATCCCTGCCAGTGAATTGAGTTGGGGGCAAAGCGCTTCCCTCGCTGTATTACCCAATGCTCCTGCTTTAATATTTCCTGGAAAGAATGAAGAAGTGCTTCTCAAAAAACGCAATAGGTTATTGCGTAAGCTGCACGACAAGGGCATTATAGATGCTACTACTTATGAATTGGCATTGGAAGAAGGCCTGCCTGGAAAACCAATGCCATTGCCACAACTCGCTTCGCACCTTTCCGAAAAAATAAAACAACAGTATACAGGGGAGCGCATTACTACCACCATAGATGCCCACTTACAGCAAAAGATAAACCGTATTAGTGCTGAGCACCATTATATATTGAAACAAAACGAAATCAATAATCTTGCAGTACTCATTCTGGATGTAAACACCCGGGAGGTATTGGCTTATGTTGGGAATGCGCCCACTACCCAGGAGAATAGTCATTTTGTGGATATCATACACAGGCCGCGAAGTACGGGAAGCATCTTAAAACCCTTTTTATATGCTGCCGCTTTAGAAGGGGGCGAAATGCTCCCCACAACACTTTTAACCGATGTGCCCACCACCATTAACGGATACAGTCCCAAGAACTTTAATAACCAATTCGATGGTGCTGTCCCTGCTGATGAAGCGCTGTCACGCTCCCTGAATATCCCAGCTGTACGTAGTCTTCAACGGTACGGACTGGAACGTTTTTACCATCGGCTTCAAGAAATGAATTTTGACCATATAAACCGGCCGGCCCACCATTACGGTTTGTCTTTGATATTGGGTGGGGCTGAAAGTTCCCTTTGGGAGATTACCCAAGCCTATGCAGGCATGGCAGCAAGTCTCAACCATTTTAATGCGTCTTCCAGCGAATACCGCGAATGGGAATTTGAGCCCCCCTCTTTTATCAAAAAAGAAGAAGTTTCTTTCGGAACTACGCAATCCTCTCCTACTGTTTTTGATGCAGGAAGCATTTATAAGACTTTTCAAGCCCTTCAGAATGTAAACCGCCCCGAAGGGGAGGAAAACTGGCAATATTTCTCCAACTCACAATCCATTGCATGGAAAACAGGTACCAGTTTTGGTTTTAAGGATGCTTGGGCTGTTGGGGTTACCCCACAATATGCCGTGGGCATTTGGGTGGGGAATGCAGATGGTGAAGGACGACCTGGACTCACGGGGATTCAAGCAGCTGCTCCTTTGCTGTTTGATGTTTTCGATGTGCTTCCCAAGAGTGAACCTTTTGCAATTCCCTATGATGCTTTGGCTGAAGCCGAAATCTGCCAGAAGAGTGGCCATTTGGCAGGGGTATTCTGTGAAGAAACATCACAGGAATACATTCCCGAAAAAGGAATGCGAACCCATCCTTGTCCCTACCATAGACGTGTCTTCTTGGATGCTTCCGAAACCTATCAGGTAAATTCATCTTGCTATGCCTTGTCCAACATGAAACAGAAACCTTGGTTTAGTCTCGCACCTGCCCAAGAATATTACTATACCACTTTGCATCCAGAGTACCGTCCACTTCCCCCTTTTAAGGCAGATTGCCTGAGGGATGGTGAAAAGGTCATGGAGTTTATATTCCCCAAGCCCAATGAAACAGTTCTTTTGGCCAAGGATTTTGATACCGAAGTAAATGAGGTCATCTTTCAATTGGCCCATCGGGCTACAGACACCCAAGTGTATTGGTACCTCAACGACACTTTTTTGGGAACTACCCAAACCTTTCACGAACTGGCACTGACTCCACTCCCTGGAGAATACATCCTTACAGCAGTAGATGAAGCAGGAAACGAAATCAAACAAAAAATTGAAATAGAAAAAGCCTCATTATAGTTGTCTTTTAGAAAGGGATTCACATCTATATAATAATTATATCCGATTATTCCGCATATTGCCCGTTTGTTACTTTCCATTTAGGAAACTTATTATTTGTCCGTAATCTTGTATCACCTATCTGCCCTATCTTCTTCAATAGGTTTTATAGGTGATTTGGTAAAATAAAAGCTCCTTTCCGTTACCCAACTGCTAGGAGCTTTTTTTAATTCCCTATTTTCGTAGAAATAACCTTTCCATGAAAAAAAACTTCTTCCTTGCCCTAATTGCATTGCTTGTTTTTTCTTGCTCCGAACAAAACCAAATAGAAGTAGCCAAACAACCCATCATTCCACAGCCGCAAGAGATCCAATATCATGAAGGTTCCTTTATATTGGGTGGGCGTACTACATTGTTCGCCCCAGCAGAATTTGATATAGCCACCGATTTCCTTCAAAATTACCTTAAGCATCATGTAGCCTGGTGGCTACAGAAGACAGAGGAAAAAGAGGAAGCAGGTATTATTATCGAGAAAGATGAAACACTTCCCGATGAAGGATATGAACTCAATGTTTCAGAAAAAAGGATCCATGTAAAAGCTGCCGATCCCGAAGGTGCTTTTTGGGCCATGCAAACCCTTAGGCAATTACTCCCTAGTGAGATCGAAAACCTTACCCGAACTGATGTTTTCAACTTTTACATCCCTAACGTTTCCATTAAAGACGCCCCTGCTTTTCGTTATCGGGGTATGCACTTGGACGTTGGACGTCATTTCTTTGATAAAGAATTTATTAAAGACTACATATCCTACCTCTCGCTACTAAAAATGAACTATTTTCACTGGCACCTTACCGAAGATCAGGGCTGGAGAATCGAAATCTTGAAATACCCTAATCTAACTAAACATGGGGCCTATCGGGAAGAAACCCTTATTGGGCATTACAACGACACCCCACAACAATTTGATGGAAAGCGCTATGGAGGGTATTACACCCAAGAGGACATCAAGGAGGTGGTTGCTTTTGCCCAAAAACACAATGTCACTATTATTCCAGAAATAGAAATGCCTGGGCACGCGCAGGCTGCTATTAGCTCTTATCCCGAATTGGGCTGTGCAGGGGAACAAGTTCCCGTAGCTACCAAATGGGGTGTATTCGAGAATGTGTATTGTCCAAAAGAAGAAACCTTTACGTTTCTAAAAAACGTACTTACCGAAGTCATGGATTTATTCCCAAGCGAATACATCCACATAGGTGGGGATGAAGCCCCAAAATCCCATTGGAAAGCATGTAATGACTGCCAACAACTCATAAAGGATTTGGGACTAAAGGACGAACACGAACTACAGAGTTATTTTATAAAGGAAATTGAGGCTTTTGTAAATAGTAAAGGCAGGAAAATAATAGGTTGGGACGAAATCTTGGAAGGTGGTTTGGCTCCCAATGCTACCGTAATGTCCTGGCGGGGTACTCAAGGAGCCGTAGAAGCTGCTAAAGATGGTCATGATGTAATTCTTACCCCAACTTCCCATGCCTATTTCGATTACTACCAAGCCGATCATGTAGACGAACCCTTGGCTATTGGAGGGTTTTTACCCCTTAAAAAAGTATACAGCTTTAATCCCGTTCCCGAAGAACTCACTCAAGTAGAAAACAAATATGTGTTGGGAGGGCAAGGCAATATGTGGACCGAATATATGCCCACCCAAGAACAAGTGGAATACATGGCGTTTCCACGGATGTTGGCCATGAGTGAAGTGGTTTGGAGTGGCCCAACAGAGAATTTAGAGACAGACTATCCTGAATTTCTATCGCGGGTGGAAGATTTTCTTCCACGATTGGATCGTTTAAATATTAACTACGCCAACCATCTTCATGATGTCACGGGCGAAATAGTAAAACAAAACGACAGTGTGTTTTATGCCCTGCAAACCACATTGCCTAATAAGCAAATTGAATATTCCCTTAACTCCGAAGAGAAAACAAAACCCTATACACAACCTATTTCTATTACCCAAGACACAGAAATAAAAGCCTCTGTTGTATTGAATGAAACTTCCTATGGAAGAGAACATCTTGCAAACATTCAATTTCATAAAGGCATTCAGGGCAAAGTTACCTTAAATGTCCCTCCTCATAAGGCTTACAGCGCTGGTGGAAAAGAAGCTTTAATTAATGGTATTTCGGGAAACAGTAAAAGATATGGCGATAAAGAATGGTTAGGGTTTTGGGGGGATGATTTGGAGATTGTCATTACACTGCCAAAAGCCACTAAAATTTCAAAAGTCACGACGAGGTTCTACGATGCTAACGGACAATGG
>JANQKN010000125.1 GCA_028281065.1 Flavobacteriaceae bacterium
CGAGTTCCCGGGGTGCTTGCCGTGGTGGGCCAGTTGTGGGTCGTCCGTCCCCGTACCAAAGGTAACCGAGAAATGTTCCACGTCGGCCAGGTTCAGTTGGTAACCGTACTTTATGGTGTGGTCGTTGTCACTGTTGGTGTCCACTTTCCAGGCCTCTCCCGCGGCGCCCTGTTCCAGGGTCCGACTCAATGGGGAGGCTTCGAAAACGGTTTGGCTAAAAGCGTTTATATCGTTGGGGTTTAGTTCCCCGGGGAAAGCCGTATTATAAAAACTTTCCTGTGCCCCAATGGGGCTTGCAATAAAGGCCCCGTTGTTGCCCGCTACGGGATAGGGCAGGTACTGCTTGTCCTGCCGCCCGAGGCCATCATAGGCCATGGGGGTAACGAGGTCTTCCTTATTGTTCCCCGATCGCAATGCGATGGATTGTTTGGGACGGCCCAGACCATCCACATAGGTAACTCCCTCTATCTTGTGGTCTTCGTGTATGCTACCTGCTTCTACCTGCGATTGGCTGTAGGGTTGTTGGTAGGTGGTGCTCTTTATGTGGTTTTGGTCCTGTCCCATCACCAAGAAGGGAAGGATTGCTGCTGCTATAAAAATAGTTATCCTTTTCATGATGTCATACCGTTATCTTGTATAGATGTGCTATACCAGTTTAAACCGCCTTTTCGAGGCGATTGCTTAAAGGGAAGTACAACAAATATCTATGGTTCTACCATTTTAAAAAACAGGAAAAATCCCGTTTTTTTCGAGCACTTGAATTCACTGGTACTTTAGCACTTCCTTTTTAATATTTTCTATTTGATTTAAGAATACATACCACCCTAGGATTTCTTATTTCTTAAGATCTTAGTATGTATCACTGGGGAGCAAAACAAAAGTATGCAGAAAGTAGTTGCTTATACATGCATAAAGTAACGAGTGGGTTACTTACAGAACCATCGGTCCGTTTTATGGAACCATCGTGATTTTATCATTTATTTTAAGAAGTGCATGTATTTTATACTTTAAAAGAGTCGATCAAGTCCTTTTTATGAGTTGCAAATTACTTTCAATAAGTCCTAAATTTGTTTTAATAGGCTATCGAACCCTTTTTTATGGATTTAGGGCTCCTTTTAATGAGTAGAGAAACTCCAAGAAAGGAATAAGGGATTCGTAAAAACCACTTATGCATGTAGCAAAGGAGGTTTAGGAAAGAAAAAAACCTCCTTAAAAACAAAAAACACCCAACCCCCTAAGGGATTGGATGTTTATAACACTTAACTTGTTTTTAGATTATTGGTCTACTTCGTCTTTTACGACCAATCGGAAACCTTCTCCATGGATATTGATGATCTCTACACCATCGTCTTTGCTTAAATACTTTCTAAGCTTGGCGATGTATACATCCATACTACGGGAGGTAAAGTAGTTGTCATCTCTCCAGATTTTCGTCAATGCCAATTCCCTAGGCATTAAATCGTTTTTGTGCAATGCCAACAAACGAAGTAAGTCGTTTTCTTTAGGGGATAACTTAATAGGATCCTCACTGGCATAAGTAAGGAAACGCAGCTTGGAGTTAAGGTGGAAGTTCCCTACGTTAAATTCAAATTGTTTGCTATCAGCAATGGAATCGGTAGCCTTGCGTTGTATAATGGCCTTTATCTTCATGAGTAGTACCTCACTGTCAAAAGGTTTGTTTAGGTAATCATCGGCCCCAACTTTGTATCCTTTCAATACATCTTCCTTCATGGCTTTGGCCGTTAAAAATATGATCGGCACATCTTCGTTTTTCTCTCTGATTTCCTTGGCCAGTGTAAACCCATCTTTATAAGGCATCATGACATCCAGAATGCAAAGATCGAAGTCATCCTTTTTAAATTTCTCAAATCCTTCCATACCGTTCTTGGCATGGGTAACATCATATTCGTTCATTGAAAGGTAGTCCTTAAGAACGGTTCCAAAGTTTGGGTCGTCCTCTACGAGCAAGATTTTTTTGTTTTCTGTTTCCATGTTTCTAAGATATTAAGTGCATTTTTATTATAAAGGTACTCCCCTTCCCTTTTTCGCTTTCTACGTATATTTCGGCATTATGGTCGTTTAAAATCCTTTTTACATAGGACAATCCAAGACCATGTCCTTTTACATTGTGTATGTCTCCAGTATGTTCCCTGTAGAACTTTTCGAATATCCTTTTCTGTACGCTTTTACTCATCCCCACTCCTTGATCCTGAATCTTTAAAAGGATATTGTCCTTCGCATTTTCGGTATAGATATCAATTTTGGGGGCTTCTTCAGAATACTTTATGGCATTGTCCAGCATATTAACCACAACGTTGGTAAGGTGCAGTTCGTTGGCCAATACGGAAGACTTCATAGCATCGAAATGCGTATTTATATACCCACCTCGGTCCTCTACAATCAAACTAACATGCGAAATGGCATCTTCTATGATTTCGTGCAGTTTTATACGGGCTTTAGGGATATCCAGTTCGTTCTTTTCCAATTTGGAGATACGCAAGACGTTCTCTACCTGGGCATGCATCCTACGGTTTTCGTCCCTAATCATGCCAAGGTATCGGGAAATAAACTCCTTGTTCTCCGACACCTTTGGGTTTTTAAGCGCATCCAATGCCAAGTTAATGGTAGCAATAGGTGTCTTAAACTCGTGGGTCATGTTATTAATAAAATCTGTTTTGATCTGTGAAATCTGTCTTTGCTTGAATATTTGCCGTAATGCATTGGAATAAGCCAAAATAATCACCGTAGTGAATGCCAATGACAACAATGCCATTCCAAGAATAGTGTTCAAAACCACTTTCCCTTTATTCGAAAAATTAACGTACAGCTTGTAACTCGTATTAAAGTTATCGTTTACAAACAAAGGCACGCCGTACGTACTCGCAGGATCGAGATCGAAATTTTTGGAATGTATTTTAGTCGCTAATTCGTTACTGTACACGGCATATTCAAATTTGGGTTCCAAGCCCCTTCTTCTGCATTCTTCGTCTATAAGCTCTTCGATTTCTTCTTTGGTTACCCTCTTGTGAATGGGTGTTCTTGAAGACACATTACTTATAAATCTTTCGAACTGTTTTCTTTCGTAATCGGGTAATCTTTTAAAGTTTACCTGGGTTTGTGTCGTAAAGCTGGCACCATCCAAGCCACCTATAATCTTTGTCGTTTTCTGCTTATTGGTAATCTTGGTAAACTCGATACTGTCTATTTCCGTATCGAAAAAACCTGTCGAAAGTTTGTAATCTTCCTCTATGATACCATCCGAAAAAATGATGGTTTCGTTTTCATCTTCATTAACGATCCTATAGATGAGTTCGTTTACACTCACACTACTCGGCTCGTCTACATTTTCGATCAAGCCGTTGTATAAATGATAGTAATCATCATTTTCCCGAAGTTGGATACTCTTCGAAACTTCGGTAAGGATTTGCCTAACATTAAAGGTAAATTGGTCTTCCTTTGTCTTGTAGGCGTTGTTAATCCAATATCCTTGAACAAAAATGATTCCCAATAAGGACAACGACATAGAACCGATAAGCAGGGCAAACAACCTTTTGTTCATGATCCAAAAGTAAGATTTTAACATTTAGACATTAGGTTGTTTAACCTAATGTTAACACAAGGTGGTTAGCGGGTTTTTCAACTGTTTAGCAAACTATTGTGTATTTCCTTTACTTGTTTCTTAGTAACGGATAGATCGGTGTTTTTGATATAAAAATGGGATAGGGTTCTTTTTTTTTCATCGTCCCATTGGTTAGCCATACGATTCTCTATGGCTTCACGGGTGGTAGTATCACGTTGCATTACCCTTTCAATTCTAATTTCTTTTGGTGCAGTTACCAAAATAATGTAGTCGCAATCTTTATAACTTCCGCTTTCAAAAAGAATGGCTGCTTCTTTAATACAGTATGGAGCGTCCTGTTTCTTGAGCCATCGCCTAAAATGTTGGCCTACTTTGGGGTGTATAATGGCATTTACTTTCTGGAGAAGGTCTTTATCGCCAAATATTTTTTTTGCGACAAACTCACGGTTTAAAACACCGTCCTTGTAAGATTCATCCCCAAATAGTGTTATTAATTTTCGACGAATTACCTTAGAGCGGTTCGTTAACAATTTGGCTTCTACATCGGCAATATACACGGGAACCCCCAATTCTATAAACATCTTGGCTACCGTGGTCTTACCACTGCCTATTCCACCTGTAAGTCCGACTACTTTCAATTTATTTGAAGATTAAATATTCTACCCTTTTGGTTGCCAGCTCCATATTGTAAAGATCTTCAGGATAACGTTCCATTACGGGCCATAAATAACTCTCATCTTCATTGCGTTCACGATAATCGCAAACCAGTTTAAAATCTGATGGTGAGATTGCATTAAATTGACTCATCGCTACATCGAAGGTTACCATAATTTCATTGGGCAATAGCTTAACTTCTGTGTCCAGAGGGGCATTTATGAGCGAAATAGGCACCAGAAACTGTTTTTGGGTAAATTCCTCCACCTCTATCAACACATCTACTTCTGTGGTTTTTACAGAAATTTCGGCATCATCGGGTAGTTGTAGTTTTATTTTCCTTTCTATACGGTCTGAGGCATTCTTCTCTTCTATTTTTTCGGTGTTTATAGCCATTATTCCCTTAATCTTCTGTAACGGTCCAACTATCGTAACAGAATCGGGCTGGATGGCGATGGGACCTAAGTTCCTATACCCTTCTTTGTAATTTATCTCGGTTACCAATTGCACGGGGACTTTTCGGGTTTCCAATCGATCTAGGAAAACAGTCCACGAATTCTGGGATAGGTTATTAATCCCCGAGGCATTATCCAATTGTGAAGAAATAAGTTTTATAAGGTCTGCATTTTCAAGTACAATGACCGAATCCCCTTCTTTGTAGAACCTGGAAACATCTATAACTATGGAGGGTTCGTTGAATTTATAGGAAAGAGCTTCAAAACCGTTGGTGGTAAGTTCGAAGGATAGTTTTTCTGAACTGGATGAAGCTACCGATATGTTTTCAGGAGCATTATCGAAACCTACGTTGGCATATACCAGTGCTGTGGTTTCTTTGGAAAACTTGGCCAAAATCCAAAAAATCATAGCCAACAAAAGGAAAAACAAGAATGATTTTACCTTAGAGGTCTTATATGTCCTAGTTGGGGTAGGCATGGACTAAAATTACTTAAAAAATAAATGGGGGAATTGCTTTTCGGGTGCTTTATTCAATAGTCCTATAAAAAAAGACGACTTTAAAAATGCAATGCCATACCCAAAAAACTGAACAAATAGTGCAACAACAGAAAGAAAACCAATCTGTAAGCTCTTGTTTTGTAGGGTAGCATGGAAAAAAATGAGCAACACATAAGCAGCTAAAGGCACTATGGCAACCCAGTGGTATAGGAGTCCGCCCAAAACCGAAAGGATGGCAAAAATCACAAAAAACGAAGGGAACCAATAGGTAAGCTTTGCTGTATGGGGGTGCCACTTATTAAGTATGGGGCGTACGGTACCAAACTTCTTTACTTGTATATAGAATTTTTTCCAGGAAATCCTTCGTTTATGGAACACATAGGCATTGGGAATAAAGGTAGTGGTATAGCCTGCTTTGTTTATGCGCTGTGAAAGGTCGGGATCTTCCCCAGGGTGTATTTTCGAAAATCCACCTGTCTTCTGGAAAGCTTCTTTGGAAATCCCCATATTAAAACTTCGGGGTTCGAATTTAGATACACTCGTTTTTTTCCCACGAATCCCACCTGTTGTAAAAAAAGAAGTCATTACATAGTTAATAGCTTTCTGCAATGGGGTAAAGCTTTCGTGGGCTGCATCGGCGCCTCCAAAGCAATCCACATAGGTATTGTTTAGAAATGTATCTACCGTTTTTAAATAGTGTGGGGGCATAAGGCAGTCGGAATCCAAAATGATAAAATAATTCCCTTTGGCTTTACGCATGCCATAGTTTCGTGAATCACCAGGCCCTGAATTGGGCTTGTAGTAGTAGGATATTTGTAGCAGGTCTGCAAATTGCTTCACTACGTCTTCGGAAGACAAACTGGACCCATCTTCTACGATAACTATTTCATAGGGATGGGGAAAAGGCATTGCTATAAAACTGCTCAACAGCTCTTCGATCTCTTGGGGGCGGTTATACACCGGAATAATGAAAGAATAATTCAATTGCATAGGCCACAAAAATACACAATAAAAAAACCGCCCTGGAAAACCAGGGCGGCTTTATATTTATTTACAATAAATTTTATTGCTTAATAATGTGGTATGCTCCAACTTGGTCGTCGGCGTATACTTTCATTAAGTATGTACCTTGAGTTAATTGAGCCACATTTAATTGTCCTCTAGAATCGTTGAAGTTTTGAACGATTACTTTCTGACCCAACATATTGTATACTTCAACCTTCTCGATGTTTTGGGCAGCTGTAAGGTTAACAATATCTACCGCTGGGTTCGGATAGTAAGAGAATCCTTCGATGATCACATCGCTGGTTCCTAACGTATCTTCACACTCGGTGAACTCGATATCGGTGATTCCTCCTGTGTTTACAACGAAACAGTAGTAAGCCTGTCCAGTTACAATTGGAATTCTAGCCGAAGTGTTAGGGAAACACTGGTTCTCGAACCAATCTACCAATACCAACTCGTCTTCAGTAGAAGTCTCGTCTGGAGCAGTATAGAAGGTTACAGAAGTAGCTCCAGCTGGCTGTAGCACAGTTCCTCTAATGAATCCGTCGGCAATTGGAGTAAAGGTATACCAAACTCCAGGAGCTCCAGTGATATCACAGTCAGTTGGTGTTCCAGCTTCAGTAGTAGCACCTGGCATTACCACGTCTTCGTCAGTCCAAGGACAGTCGAACTCGTTCAAGTCGATAGCGTTAGCAATCTCGTCGTTTGGTGGAGGTACGATAGTACAGCTCAAGGAGATTTCGAAGTCACCCTGATCTCCAGCAAATCCATGAACAAGGATATAGAATGTAGTGTTTCCGTCACTTGAGAATTCTACTTCAGACTGGAAGTCTGTACAGTTTCCTGAATCATCGTTTCCAGCAACACAAGTAAGTGGTAAAGAACTACAGTCTCCTGTGTAAACAGAAATCTTAGTATCGTAGTTTGTGTTAGCACTACAAGTAGATACTAATACATCGGATGGAAGTCCAGAAGTATCAGCGAACACATACCAAACACCTGGTGCACTTGTTGTAGTATCACAATCTGGCGCAGCAGCAGTATCGTCGGTAGCGTTAAGCGTAGTACCTAGTAGAGAGTCTCCACAGTTAAGGTCGATCGCACCGTCACACTGGTCGTTAGCTGGTGGATCTACACAAGTAATAGTCATTACGAATGGTCCAACATCTCCAGTACTGAATCCTTCTACAGCGATGTAGTAAGTAGTCGTACCGTCGGAGAAGAACTGCAACTCGGACTGAAGTCCACAAGAGTCGTCGTTAGTAGCAACTTCAGTACCACCACAAGAATCGTATACAGTTAATCTAGAGTCATATGTAGTACCAGGATCACAAAGAGAAACAGTAACTACTTGTGGAGAACCAGTTCCAGTGAAAGAATACCACTCGTCTGGAGAGTCGTTGTTACCTCCAGTGTCAGTGTTATCACTAGTGTCTCCAGAAATTACGTCATCACAGGCAACTGCGATAGCTCCTCCACACTCGTCCTCGTCAAGAACAGGTCCTCCTTGACATAGACCGTAAGCAGCCATTGCGATTAGCTCTCCTTCTCCAGCAGAACCAGAATCTTCTATTTCTACCATGGTAACGATTTCATCGGCGATATATCCAAAGAATTGTCCATCACCACCAACAGGTATATTAACAGTAACAGTTTCTATTAATCCTCCTGTTCCGAAGATACGAATATCAACATCGGTTGCAGCCGCTACAAGTGGTAAAGAAACATCGATACCGAAACTGTTTACGTCTCCATCAGGGAATTCCATTACCAAGAAGTCTACGAAAGTATTTGGTCCTACCAATACGTTAGTGTTACCAAATGTACCAGCAGGAATTACCACCGCAGGGGTTGGGTTACCTGGATCGTTGTTTCCAACAATGATTCCATCTTGGATCTCACCTGCTGGGAAACAGTCGTTACCTGCAGAACTAATAGGTGCGTTACAAGCCATAATGGCTCCTGGCCCACCTTCAAAATCTTCTAGGGTTAAAGGATCTCCTTGGTAAGCAGCTTCGAAATCAGCTCTTACGTCGAAGGTACCGGTAACACAATCGTCACCACCGCCACCAGCAGTAGCAGCAAAAGCAGCCCAAGGTACTTGGGATCCACCTTGCATAGCACCAATTAAGGTACTTCCTCCTGTAGCAGTATCAACTTCTCTCCACTCTCCTTGTCCAACAGAGTTGTTGAAACAGTTCATGTAAAGAATATCGTCGGCTGCGTTGTAAGCCAAACCTTGTCCGAAGTTAGCATCGAATCCAAGAGGCCCTACCAAAGTAGAAGCTCCTGTAGCTACGTCGAAAGAGTAGAAGTTATCATCTACAATATCGTAAGCCCATCCTTGTCCTGCGTTATCGATAGCGATATCGATAGTTGCAGGGTTACCCATGGCTCCTACAAGTGTAGCAGAAAGACCACCTATGTCGATAGTCCATAAGCTAGATACTGTAATATCTGTAGAACAAGCATATAAGGTACCTGCAGCATCGAAAGCAAATCCAGTCCAGAACTCACCGTTAGGGTTAGGAATTGCTCCTAAGTTGGTATACGTTCCAGTAGCCAAGTCTAGGCTAAACAGGGTGTCGTCACCCATAGTATATGCAGTTGTTAAATCGTTAGGATCGATAGCTCCCAATCCTTCGAAACCAGTTCCAGAGTTTGGACCTACGTTGTTAAATACGGTAGGATCGGCTCTGTCGAAAGTAACGAAAGTTGTGTTGGATTGGTCGTTAGCATATACGGTGTCTGGATCGCCACTACCACCACAACTGGTGCAGTCACCATATACTTGGATAGGTGCTCCTAGCTGAGTAGCAGTACCTGTATCGTTCCAAGGTCCCCAAGTACCACCAATGGATTGCATTGCGTTACCTGTAGAGGTTTGTCCTGTAATTACTACAGGTGGTTGCCATGGTCCGGAAGCTCCAGTACCAGCCATACTCCAATCTACCCAGTACGTACCTGCGGCTAAAGAAAGCCCAGGAGTATCTACGGTAATTCTTTGGATAGCTCTAGCAGTTCCACCTTGATCATCTTCAGCAACACGGTAAGCATCAGACCATACTGCATTGGATAATACGTTAGTAGTATCATCTCCCCAGATTACGGAACTTCCTGGATCACTTGGATCCCCGTCCCAAATCTGAACATTGATTTCGTTGATGGAAGCAGGAGCTGTTGGCTCCCCTGTTTGGTATCCAAACAAATCGATGGAAGTAACATCGTAATCGTCCGCCAATACGATATCCTCTGCCATTCTGTTGTTGTTACCAATTTGCATACCACCACCTAAGGTGTTCATCCCTAAGGTTACGTTTTCAAGAATACTTAAGTCCGGTGGACCAGCTACCGAAAAGTATGGCCCACTTTCGTAAGCCAATACAGGCATTAAGCTGTTTCCTGTGTTTTGGTAAACCGTTCCGTTGTACGTAGTCGTTGTAATAGTAACTTCCCCATTACTAGGAACATGACCAGAAATAAATTCAGCCGCCTGTGGTGTATGGTTTTGAAGATGTGTTGAATACGTTACGTTAGCAAAAGGATCTACCGCCGGAGCCTGTCCAATGGAAACGTCGGCAGAACGATTCGCAGTGGAAGATAACTTAACAATCTTCGTTGCTGCTTTGATTGCTTTGGCATTGGGCTTAGCCGCTTTCTGATATTGAGAAGGATCAACATCTGTGAAATTTTGACTAAAACCAACCGCGCAAATTAACATCGCAATTAGTAAAGTAAATTTTTTCATAATTTGATATTAAATTAATAGATTAGTTAATAACGTTAAAAATATCCAAAAAAAGATGAACTACAAAAGAAATTGTGAACTTAATTTCTTTCCCGACAAAATCCTTTTTTTATCGATTAAAAACAAAAAAAGCCCGCTAATCCGCGGGCTTTTTTCTTAAAAGTGTTCTTTTACTATTCTTTCATAAATGCTTCCATTACTTCATTGCTTACCCCAACATTCGAGAAGCCTCCATCGTTGTAAAGGTTTTGCAAGGTTACTCTTTTCGTCAAGTCGCTAAAAAGCGAAACAGTATAATTGGCACAATCCAAAGCAGTTGCATTTCCTAGTGGCGACATTTTATCGGCATAAGATATAAAACCATCAAAACCTTTTACTCCCTGTCCTGCTGTGGTTGGTGTTGGGGATTGCGAAATCGTGTTTACCCGTACTTTCTTGTCCTTCCCAAAGAAATATCCAAAGCTTCTTGCTATAGACTCCAAATACGCTTTGTTATCGGCCATATCGTTGTAATCGGGGAATACACGCTGTGCTGCCATATAGGTTAAGGCTACTATACTACCCCACTCATTCATAGCGTCTTTCTTGTACAAAACCTGCATGGTCTTGTGAAAAGATAATGCAGAAACATCCCATCCCTTATGGGTCCAATCGTATTTTTGGTCTGTATAGTGCTTGCCTTTTCTCACATTTACGGACATTCCTATGGAATGCAGAACAAAATCCAACTTTCCGCCCAGGATTTCCATGGCTTTTTCCACCAAGTTTTCCAAGTCCTCCAAATTGGTGGCGTCGGCCGGAATTACTTGTGAGTTTGTTTTTTCTGCCAACTGGTTTATTTGTCCCATTCTCATGGCTATGGGTGCGTTGGTCAACACGATACTCCCGCCTTCTTCATGAACCCGTTCTGCAGTTTTCCAAGCAATGGAGTTCTCGTCTAGGGCCCCAAAAATAATTCCTCGTTTTCCTTTTAGTAAGTTGTATGACATAGTTGCTGTGTGGTTAATTTCTGTAACTAAGATAAATTGGTCGAACTGCAAAGATACACTAATTCAGTAATTGCTTTGCGTGTGCAATGGCTGAATCGCTTAGGGTACTTCCCCCTATCATTTGTGCAATTTCTATAATGCGATCTTCGGTACTCAAGTCTTTAATGTGTGTAGTGGTAACCTCTCCTTCGTCTTTTTTGAATACCCGTTTGTGGTAATCCCCTTTGGCAGCTATTTGCGGAAGGTGCGTAATACTGAAAACCTGCATGTTTTTACTCATAGCAGCCATAATTCCTGCCATTTTATGGGCAATTTCCCCAGAGACCCCAGTATCTATTTCATCAAAAATAAGGGTAGGAAGGTTTTTATAATCTGTTAGAACCGACTTTATAGCCAACATAATCCTGCTCATCTCACCTCCGGATGCTACTTTGTGCAACGGTCCCAGGGCACTTCCTTTATTGGCTGTAAAAAGCAATTCAAGGGAGCTGTTGCCATCCGTTCGGAAATCTTCCAATTCCTGAAGGTTAAATTGAAATTGCGCATTGGGCAAACCTAAATCCGTTAAGAAGGACTCCAGCTTTTCTTTCAACACAGGGATTGCCTTTTCCCTATTAGTATTTAATTGGTTAGCCAGCTTCAATACTTGTCCCTTATTTTCGTTAACCGATTCTTCAAGACTTTCTATTTGTATATCTATTTGGGAAGAGGCTGCTACTTTTTGGGAAAGTTCCTCTTGTATCTCCAACAATTCATCTACCGTAGTAACCCCATGTTTTTTTTGCAATCTAAAAAGGGATTGCATGGTATCCTGAACTTCGGCCAACAATTGTGGGTTTACTTCCAATTGGTCTGCAGCTTTATAGATATCCTCCCCCACATCTTCCAACTCTATAACAACACTGTTTACTCGTTCCCACAGCGTTTCATAGTCGGACGAATAACCCTTGATCTTCCCCAAATCATTAAGCACATTGCGCAACGTAGCGATGCTTCCTGTAATATCCCCTGAAAGGGCTTGCGATGCTTGGGCAAGTACTTCCTGTATTTCTTCGGCATGGTTCAGCTTTTCATAGGTTTCTTCTATATCCTGTTGCTGTACCGAAGTCAGATTGGCTTCTACCAGTTCATTATAAAGGAAGTTGTGGTAATCCAAGTCTTTTATGGCCTGATCTCTTTGCTCCATTAAGAGCGATAGTTGTTTCCTACAACTTCTATATTCCTGAAGATTCTTTTCGTAGTCATTCAGTAAAGCCAGATTCCCTGCCAATGCATCTACGACTTCCATCTGGTAAGCTTCGGTAGCTAGGGTGCGGGTTTCGTGCTGACTATGAATATCGATGAGTTGTTCCCCCAACACTTGCATTTGCTGCAAGGTAACCGGGGTATCGTTTACAAACGCCCGTGATTTCCCACTGGGCAGGATTTCCCTTCTAAGTATGGTATCTTCTTCATAATCCAAGTCGTTTTCAGAAAAAAGGGACTGCAATTTGTACTTCCTAATGGAAAAATGTGCCTCTATAATGCACTTACTATCCATGTCGCGCATTACCTTTAAATCGGCACGGTTTCCCAAAACCAAGCCCAGTGCTCCCAATAAAATAGACTTACCAGCACCGGTTTCCCCAGTGATTATGGTAAGACCACTATGGAAGTCCACCTTTATATCTTCGATAAGGGCGTAATTTTTTATGGAAAGTGATGTGATCAAACTTCGTAGGTATTACAAAAAAAACTCCCTCTAAAGTAAGGGAGTTTTAGGATTTCTGCAACTGTAGAAATCTATAATTTTATATTACTCCAATTGCTCCTTCTCGTTGGCGCAATTCTATTTAAGTTTTCTATTAGACTATTAATATCCACTCGGGGACCGCCACTGAAAACAGCTTCTATTTCGTCACTTTTTGCATCGAAAAAGGTCCGCAACAAATAAGAATTGGGCCTACGGTCATTCACATTTTTAAGATTGGCGATAGCATCTATGATCTTCTGCTTAGCCTCTGTTTGGTTCGACTCCATAAGGTCCATACCTAATCTGTGGTAGGTATACATCGCATCGTGGAATTCCTGGTATACGTTGGATATAATAGCATCGTTGTAACGGAACCGCGATTGGGTGCCATCGGTAGCCTTCCAGCCCGTAAAGTTACTTGATGCCGCAGTGTTTACTATTTGCTTGGCGATATCAAAATACTCTTGCCCTCCATTTAGGCTAAAGGTGTCTGCATCCAGTCCTAAGATGGTATATACATGATACGCCAATACAGAGACTAAATTGGAATCGAAGGTATTTATATTGAATACCAAAGGTTGGAACTCGCTATAATCGAAACTGAACTGACGATCGTTGTAATTGTAGATAGGCGAATCGTAGATGGATCCGTACACAGGTCGGGAAGCCTGTACTTGCAACGATCCTTCAAAAAAGGTTGACTCAAAACCGGTAATGATCAATGTAAAGTTACAATCGATCCGTTCCTGGTTTTTAAACTCCCTGTTGGTCCAAGTGGTATTGTTAAGGAACTCGGTCAATTGTTGTTGCAATGTCCTAAATACCTGAAAATTGGGCTGCCCCGTTTGCTGGGCATCTATGGTTACGGTGGCGTTAAGCTCCTGCGCCTTCATACTTCCCAAACCTGCCAACACTGTTACTAAAAATAAAATTTTACGCATCTAAATGATCTATAATATGTTGTAAAATATCGTATGCTACTTCTTTCTTATCCTTAACTTGAAAAGGGGTCACTTTATTGTCGCGGGTAATAAAAGTAACTTTATTGGTGTCGGTTCCAAATCCAGCACCTTTGTCATTAAGCGAATTTAATACAATTAAGTCTAAATTCTTTTTTTCGAGTTTTGTTTTTGCATTCTCCAGTTCATTTTGGGTTTCTAAAGCAAACCCCACCAAAAACTGTTGCTGCTTGGTTTTACCCAAAGAAGCAAGGATATCCTCGGTTTTTTCGAGTTCGATGGTCAATTCCCCTTCCTTCTTCTTTATTTTTTCTGAAGCCACCGTTTTGGGACGGTAATCGGCTACAGCCGCACTTAAAATAGCTACATCGCAATTGGAATAATGCTCATGTACTGCATTGTACATTTCTTTTGCTGAAGCCACCCGTATTACATGTACCGAAGGCTCTTCCATAGATAAGCTAGTTGGGCCAGAAACCAAAACCACCTCAGCTCCTAGGTTAGCTGCTGTTTCGGCAATGGCATAGCCCATTTTCCCACTGGAATGGTTTCCAATAAACCGCACAGGGTCTATGGCTTCATAGGTAGGACCTGCCGTAATGAGCACTTTTTTACCCTTTAGGGGAAGTTGATCCGAGATGTCCTTTTCCAGGAACACAACAATGCTTTCGGGTTCTGCCATGCGCCCTTTGCCAATAAGTCCACTGGCCAGTTCCCCATGCTCTGCAGGAATTATGGTATTCCCAAAAGATTCCAGCTTGGAAAGTGTTTCCAGGGTACTTGGATGTTTGTACATATCCAAGTCCATCGCCGGGGCAATATAGACTGGGCATTTCGCCGAAAGGTAGGTAGCCACCAACAAATTGTCGCTCTGTCCTTGTGCCATTTTGGACAAGGTATTGGCGGTGGCTGGAGCAATTACAAAATAATCTGCCCAAAGGCCTAACTCAACATGGTTATTCCATTGGGCATTATCATCGTCTTCATTTGTAAATGAAGAAAAAACTTCGTTTTTGGAAAGTGTGGAAAGGGTTAGCGGTGTTACAAACTCCTTGGCCGAGGGGGTCATTACCACCTTGACCTCTGCCCCTTCCTTAATGAACAAACGAACCAAATAGGTGCTCTTGTAAGCGGCTATACCGGCAGTAACGCCCAGTAATACTTTTTTCCCGCTTAAAACAGACATACCCTATTTTTATAGTTCTTCGTCCTTGGTATTACGGTAGTAAATCTTGTTTTCCAACCACTCCTGTACAGCTAGTGCATGTGGCTTAGGTAATTTTTCATAAAACTTGGAAACTTCGATCTGCTCCTTGTTTTCAAAAATCTCCTCTAGGCTATCATTGTAAGTAGCGAACTCATCCAACTTTTCCAACAGCTCTTTTTTGATGTCGCTATTGATCTGGGTAGCTCTTTTAGAAATGATAGAGATGGCCTCATAGATGTTGCTGGTTGGTGCATCTACCAAGTTCTTGTCGATCGTGGTCGTGTTGATAGGAGCATCACTGTTCTTAATATCACTCATAATCCTTAATTAATTTCTTTTTCTGAAGTATCCGACTCTGACAATCTTTTGTCTATATCCTCAAGCATTTCATCGGCATCGGATTTTAGTTCGGAATCACTATAATATTTTATAAAACTGTCGTAATGTTTCTTAGCCGCTTTTAAACGATCGTTCACTTTAGAAGGAACACTGTTTATAGCCAATAAGTAAGCTGCTTCCATGCGCTCAAGGAACGCATTGGGTCGATAAACAGACCCAGGATGATCGCTTATAAAGTTGTTATACGCTTCGATAGCCGCCTTAAAGTCGGAAATATGAAGGAATTGCTTGGCTATTTCGTAGTCTTTCTTCTCCAGTTTTCTTCTCAATTCGAATACCAATTTATTGGCTTCTTCCTTATACTCTGAAGTTGGAAACTGATCGATAAAACCTTGCAGTTTTTCCATCGCCTTGTATGTATCTGTTTGATCCAACGAATATCTTGGCGACAATTCGTAATAGCTCTTGGCCGATCGGTACGCCGCCAACTCTAAACTATCGCTCTTGGGGTACGAACTGGCAAATCGCTCAAACTGGTACCCAGATAAATAGTAATCTTCTAACTGGTAAAAGGTATTGGCGTAACGAAACATTAAAGGTTCTGCTTGGGGTTTTCCACGGTACACAGGAACAATTTGCTCCATGAGTGCGAGGGCCTTCTTCAGTTTCTTCTTTTTGTATAATGAATCTGCAGCTGCATATTTTTTAGCGGCATCATCCGATTTCAACAACTTCTGGTAATCGCTGCAAGAGCTAAGTACCAAAGCTGCCATAAGCATTAACAGACTCGATTTCATGGTTTTAAAAAACATCGTGCAAAAGTAGTGAATTATAAGGGATTACAAAAACTTATTTCCCCGTAAAACGAGGGGTATATGGTACATGGTTTATCTCGAAATCCAAAAAAATTGAATCCTTATGGAATTCATGCATGTATTTTGAGTTTATTTTCTAGACTAAAATAGGGGAACGATCCTTTACAAAGAACGGTTTCTTTCAAATTTAACGAAGAATTAGGCTTTGCTATCATAATTGATCCACAAAAGCATCGATTTTGGAACGCAACCCATCGCTAATTCCTACCAATGGGAGCCTTACGTGATCTTCGCAAATCCCCAATTTATGGAAAACGGCTTTGATGCCCGCTGGGTTTCCTTCGGCAAATATATAATCGATACAAGGAGCCATTTTATAGTGAAGGGCATAAGCCTCATCCACCTTGCGGTCCAGCCCAAGACGTATCATATCCGAAAATTCCTTGGGGAACCCTTCCCCAATCACCGAAATAACCCCTGCTCCACCTGCCAGAGTCATAGGTAAGGCAATCATATCGTCCCCGCTTATTACTAAAAAGCCTTCGGGAGTGCTATCGATCATCTGCATGGCTTGAACCAAATCGCCAGCAGCTTCTTTTATCGCTACAATGTTATCGAAATCGTTGGCCAATCTTGCCACAGTTTCCGGCAATACATTGCTGGCTGTTCTTCCTGGCACATTGTACAATATGATTGGAATAGGACAAGCATTAGCTATGGCCTTAAAATGCTGATAAATCCCTTCCTGGGTGGGTTTGTTATAGGAAGGCGATACGGAGAGAATGGCTGCAAAATCGGAAAGATCCCGTGAGAAGATCTCGTCCAGGATTGCTTGAGTATTATTGCCCCCTATCCCCAAAACCAAAGGCAACTTTCCAGCATTCGCCTTTTTCACGGTATCTATCACCAACTGTTTCTCCTCTTTGGTTAGGGTAACACTTTCGCCTGTAGTCCCTAGGATGACAAGATATTCGATTCCGTTTTCGATCTGGTAAGCGACTACACGCTCCAATGCTGGTACGTCTACCGTTCCACGGTCTGTGAAAGGAGTGACAAGGGCAACCCCTGTGCCCACTAATTCTCTCATGCTATTTTATTCAATATGGTTAAATACTTTTTCAGTTCATTTTTAAAAAGATCGACTTGCGTTGGGGGAACGGAAATGATCAAATCGAACAAACGCTCGTCTGCCCCGGCAAAGCCTACTTTGAATTTTGCTTTACTACGCGAAATCATCATATCCATGAACTCGTTCTTTCCTTGGTAATACCCAACCAACACATCGAACTCGGTATCCAAAAACTCCTGTGCGTTTTGATTGTGCATCTCACCCTTCCAATTAAAATCCTTGCACTGCACTTGGTTTTGGCGTAGGGAAGGCAGTTTCTTCTTCACTTCTATAAAAGAAAACACCTTTACGTCCTTGGGCACCAGTCCTAAATCTTTAGAAAAATCATAAAGTACATCGAAATCCTGAAGGAGCATTTCATCGACCAAAAAACCCAAGGTTTTGGTGGGGGAATTAATATCGGATACATCCCGCACAACCAGTTGTTTTTCAGTCAACTTTCGCAACGACTTCCTTTTCAATTTTTCAAACATAAACGTAGTAAGCTTACGTACAAAAATACGCTATCTCCTGTTAAATTCTACACAATTTTTAGGAGATCATCGCCAAAAAATCATCTTCAGATATAATAGGAACGCCAAGACTTTCAGCCTTAGTACGTTTGCTTGGCCCCATATTATCACCCGCAACCACAAAACTGGTTTTCCCAGAAATGGAACCAGAGACTTTCCCGCCATTGTTTTCGATCAATTTTTTGAGTTCGTTTCGGGACACTTTTTCAAAAACACCCGATACCACAAAGGTTTTTCCTTGCAGGGTATCGGTTTGGTTGGCGCGCTCTTCTTCCGAAATTTCCAACTGTACGCCATGCTCTTTCAGGCGGTTCACAAGGGTCACGTTTTCTTCGGAACTGAAGAAGGAAATGACACTTTCGGCTATGCGGTCACCAATTTCATCGATCGCCACCAAGTCTTCTTCCGAAGCAGCCATCAAGGCATCGATGCTCTTATAATGCCTAGCCAGTTTTTTGGCAACGGTTTCCCCTACATAACGGATTCCCAAGGCAAACAACACCCTTTCGAAGGGTATTTTTTTGGAAGCCTCTATCCCCAGCACCAAGTTTTCGGCACTTTTTTCGGCCATACGTTCCAAAGGAATGATCTGTTCTTGGGTGAGTTCGTACAAATCGGCATAGTTTTCTATAAGCTTGTTTTCCACCAAAAGCACCACAGTTTCACCTCCCAGTCCTTCTATGTCCATGGCTTTTCGGGAAATGTAATGCTGTATCCTTCCCGCAATCTGTGGCGGACATCCTTCTACATTGGGGCAATAATGTTGTGCTTCGCCTTCTTTCCTAATGAGGTCGGTAGCACACTCGGGACATTGGGTAATGTATTGAGTAGGTGAAGATCCAACCTTGCGTTTTGAAAGATCCACCCCCATGATTTTGGGGATGATTTCCCCACCTTTTTCTACATACACCGTGTCACCTTCCCGAATATCCAGCTTAGCAATCTGATCGGCATTGTGAAGCGAAGCCCTTTTTACAATAGTTCCTGCTAACTCCACGGGTTCTAAATTAGCTACAGGGGTAATGGCACCTGTACGACCTACCTGATAGGTGATTTCTTTAAGAACGGTACTCACCTGCTCTGCTTTAAACTTATAGGCCATGGCCCATCTAGGTGCCTTGGAAGTATGCCCCAGTTCTTCTTGCTGCTGAAGGTTATTCACCTTAATTACTACCCCATCGGTTTCGTACGGTAAGTCATGACGATGTACATCCCAATAGTTTACATACTCTAACACCTCATCGATGCTTTTAGCCAGTCGCGCCTCGGCAGGTACCTTAAAGCCCCATTCACGGGCTTTTTCCAGGTTTTCAAATTGCGTGGTGATCCCCAAGCGTTCTCCCTTAATACTATATAAAAGACATTCTAAAGGGCGTTTGGCTACTTCGCTACTATCCTGAAGTTTTAAGCTCCCCGAAGCCGTGTTCCTAGGGTTTCGGTAAGGTTCTTCACCAGCGGCAATACGTTCTTCATTCATTTTATTGAATCCATCGAACGGAAGGATGATCTCCCCCCGAATCTCGAACAAAGGAGGATAATTTCCTTTTAATTGCAGAGGTACCGAGTTAATGGTCTTTACGTTTGTGGTAACATTATCCCCCTGGAATCCATCCCCGCGGGTCACCGCCCTTAGCAGCTTTCCGTCTTCATAGGTAAGACTCATGGAAGCGCCGTCGTATTTCAATTCGCAAGTGTATTCTATCTCGCCATCCACCAATTTTTTGATGCGCTTTTCCCAATCTTCCAAATCTTCTTTGGAGTAGCTATTGTCCAAAGAATACATGCGGTAGGTATGTGGAATGGTTTCGAAATTCTTGGTTACCTCGCCTCCTACGCGTAATGTTGGGGAATTGGGATCATGAAACTCAGGATGGGTTTCTTCCAAAGCCTGCAATTCCTTCAGTTTCATATCGAAATCGTAGTCGGAAATCGTGGGATTGTCGAGTACGTAATAGTTGTAGTTGTGCTCGCGGAGTTCGTCGCGGAGGGCGTTTATTTTTTGTTGTGGGTTCATTCTTTATCCTTTGTCAATAGTCGCTCTAAGAAGTTTCCAAACAGTATAGAACCGTCCTTCAAAATCATGATATCTTCAGCCTTGCTTATATCGAAATTAATGGTGTCGAGGTATTTTATTTTTTGAAAAGAGTAGGGTTCGTTTATGATAACCCCTACAGAATTTTCACCATCAATTTCAAGTATTTCCAACCAAATATGTTCTTCCAGGCTCCCTTCATGGACTTCGAACTTGCCTGAAAACCAAGTAAGGTCGTCTGTATTACTTTTAAATCTTGAAATAAAATAAGGCAAACTATCCCTGGTGCGCTTTATGGATTCCAGAAGAATGGGATTGTCTTCTTCAAATCCCCTGACACCTTCGGTTATCATCTCTCCACTACCGGATTGATTAGACCCAAAATTACAGGATGCTAGTACTATTAAAAGAAAAAATGCAGTGATGGTGGTTTTCATACCAACAAATCTAAGAAAATTAGGGTGTCCTTTTTCAGTAGCACACATACATTAATCAACCCATTATAAACAAAAGAAGCCACCCAAGGGTGGCTTCTCAACTTACTTAACTAAACTTCTCTATTCTCTGATAAAGCGTTTGGTAACCGCTTTACCATCAGAGACAAACTGGACAAAATACATACCCGAAGCAAAGCGGGAAACATCGATAGTCAATGTATCCACACCATTTCCTTTGGTATATACAACTTGCCCTGTTGTAGAGGTAATTATGATCTCATCGTATGTGCCATCCAAAATCTCAATATTCAATAAAGATTTGGCTGGGTTAGGATGCAATTTGATATTATCATTGGAAGTCCTCACGAACTCTTTTAACACATCACCCTGTGAAGGTTGAGCAATCAAAGAACTTGGGATTACAACGATATAATCTTCTACCTCACCCCAAGTGAAGCTCTCACAAGGATCGGGAACATCGTTGTACTTCATGGAAACCCTCATTCTAGTAGGTCCTGCAGAAGCACCCGCTGGCACATTGAAACTACCATTAATAGGAGTAGCCCTTGTTGGGTTTCGGGAGAATGCAAGCTCTCCTGCATCCCCAAAGTCGCCATCACGGTTCCAGTCCACAAATACAGCATACCCTTCCCTGTATACCGTTCCGGTCCACAAAGGAGTAATCGTAATACTGTTACTGGCCGATAGGTTGGTAGACAGATTGGTATAATCGCCATATCCACCTGCAGAAGCTCCCGTGCTATTATCGATGCTTCCTATTTGAACACGCTGAATGTATTCATCGCTGGTGTTGTTACCATTAGAAGCACAATACCCTGTTGGTGGGTCTCCTCCACCGCTACCCTCTTCGAGGTTCACGGTATAGTCTTCCACTTCACCCCATGTAAAGGTTTCACATGGGTCTGGGATATCGTTGTACTTCATGGAAACACGCATTCTTACCGAAGTAAGCGAAGTACCCGTTGGTACGTTAAATGAACCGCTGTTAGGCGTATCGGTAGAAGGTGCTTTGGACCAAACCAGTTCTCCAGCATCGGTAAAGTCACCGTTGTTGTTATAGTCGATCCAAACGGCATATCCTTCAGCATAAACAGTTCCCGTCCATGTAGGTGTTATTGTTATGGTATAACTTTGCCCTTCGGACAGGTTGGTAGAAATACTTGTAAAGTCTGAATAGAACTGAGCTCCAGAACTATTATCTATGGTGTTTAACTGAACACGACTGATGAACTCATCATTTACGTTGGTACTGGCCGAATCACAATACGTAACCCCGCCTCCATCTTGTGTTGTAAATGAAGTACTGGCAGCTCCAGAAACATTACCCGCAGCATCCTGTGCGGTTACTGAAGCGGAATAGTTGGTAGAAGGTGACAATCCTGTAACATTAAAGGAAGGGGTACTTGAGGTCCCTACCTGGTTCCCATCGATGGAAATGTTGTACTGAGTTACCCCTATATTATCTGTAGACGCTGTCCAAGTAAGGGTAGCACTATTAGAAGTAATATTGCTAGCCGTTAAATTGGTTGGCGTAGTAGGTGCTTCGGTATCGGGTGGTCCCGATTGAATTTGGAACACCCCAACAACCCCTTTACGGCCGTTGTTCATATATTCATTGATAAACCAAAAGGTAGAATCGTCATTGGGATCTACATCGATCTTACTGTAATCCCCGTAACGGAGTCCAGGGATGTTGGCATTACCGTTGGCAATCAATTCTTCGGTAGCCGTCATGGTTCCCAAAGGATCGGAAGCCTGTCTTCCCGTAAAGTAAGAACTTACCCTTACTGTAGAAGACGTAGAAGGACCCGACATGGAAGTGTATCCCATACCTATATTTCCTTGCCCGTCCATAGCCAAACTAGCATTCCAAGCATGTCTGCCATCGGGAGCCGTATAAGTCCCTTCTTGATACAATGACCAAGGTTGATTATCCGCACTCTGACGGAACTCTATCCAACGTACCCCTGCTAATTCCCCCGAAGAAGCATCGGTATCTACCACAAAATTGAAGATGGCAGAGTTGTGGGTTCCAAACTTTCTGAATTGCGCTTGGTTCATAATGGTTGCCTGAAGGGCATCGATAGCAACACCTCCTCCTGGCTGCGTTAAATTGGAAAAGCTTCCACCATCAAACACTCCAATAAAAGGAGTCACGGGTATTTGTGTAGCCGCAGAAATAGTGGAATTGGAGGAATTGTTCCAATCCACATCGATGGTCCATAACTTAATGTGGTCGCTGGAAACCCCAGCCCAGGCATCGTCCTGCATATAGACAACAGTGGCTCCGCCCGCAGCAGGTAAGTTATTGTTGGTTACATTTAGCACCTGTGGACTAAAGAAACCACTGGTAACAATACCAGGAAGGTCGAACCCAATTATTTGGGCATTGGTATCTCCCGTTAACATAGCGTCACGTTCCAAAGCCCACACTTTGTTACTACCACTGGTGTTATCGGTAATGTAATACCCATCGCTCCAAACTGATAGTTTTTGGTAATCGCTTATAGCCGAAATGGTATACACATACCACCCTGCCGTTAATGGATTAGGGCCATCGGAAACAGCAATCTGTGCTCCGCCTCCTAAAAATGTTAACACCCACCGATCGGCCGCATTGTCATACGATGCGGTAAGATCGCAACATCCTCCCGAAGGGAAAATGGCTGGGTTGGGTGCGGTTTGTCCCAACAACTGATTTCCCGATTTGTCATAGATCGTAAAACCTGTGTTAAAGACAACCATAACATGATTGGGACCTACCGCCAACGAAGGGTCTGTAGGCTGTGAACCGGAAGCGTAAGCATCGAACACCAAACTAGGAGGTGCTACACTTACACTTTGTTCCATTTCATGTCGGTTTCTTACAAAGTAATCGTTCTCGGTCTGGGGATCTTGACCTTCAACGATGAGATGCGCCATGGATCGCTTGTCCTTGGCTTCTTTAATGGAATTGTCTGACGGAACCAAGTCATTGGGTCTGGAAAGCATTGGGGATACATACTCCACAGACGAAACGGTTCCTCGATAATTTGCTTTGGTCCGGACATTGTCCTGCGCATAAATCGCAGTACTAAATCCAGTACACAAAACGAGTACTGAAAAAAGGATTTTTTTCATAATAAAAGGGTGTTAGATTTGTTAATATGTCATTGAAGCTACAAATTAATTCACCGAAAAAAAGTGTTGTCCCCCAGTTTTCGACGAAGTGCATTCGAAAAGGAAAAATCTATGGTTTTACCATAAATAGCGTAAGACTTTACAACAAAAAAAAGACCTCAAAATGAGGTCTTTAGCAGCAACTAATGTTAGTTAGTCGTCGATAAAAATCTTCCTCAGTAATGCGGCTGCCAAACCACCCACAATAGGAGCCACTATGAACAGCCAAAGTTGTTGCAGTGCCATCCCCCCGGCAAACAATGCAGGACCCAAACTACGGGCTGGATTTACCGAAGTTCCAGTAATTGGGATAATGACCAAATGAATGAGCACCAAGCTAATCCCTATGGCCAAACCAGCCATCTGTGGGGAAGCATTTTTGGCAGTGGTTCCAAAGATGACCATTAGGAATAAAAAGGTAAACACAATCTCTGCAATCAAGGCCGACTTCATGTCGTATCCGCCACCGTATCCATCGCCCCAACCGTTGCTTCCCAAGGCCCATTCGCCCATGGTGAATCCTGTGGCACCTGTTGCCAGCACATAGAGTACCCCTGCTCCTGCAATGGCTCCAATACACTGTGCGATAACATAACCAACCGTGTCTTTTGCAGATAGTTTTCCTGCAGCCAACATAGCAATGGAAATTGCTGGATTAATGTGGCAACCCGAGATAGGACCAATGGTATAAGCCATAGCCACTACTGCCAAACCAAATGCCAGGGCTATCCCCAACAATCCAATCCCTTCAGGTCCCGATCCTGTAATCCCCGCAATAACTGCAGAACCACAACCGAACAGAACCAATGCAAAGGTCCCTAAGGCCTCTGCTGCATACTTCTTTGATGAATTCATTACATGAAATTTAATGGTTAATGAGCTTTAAGATAACCAATAAAGAACACCCATGCAGAAATTGTTAAAAAAAGGAGGGAAAAGTTAATAAGTTGATTTCAAGCCCTTTCGGGTTTCAACCATTTAGGGATCTGTGGCGCCTTAAAGGCTTCCATCTTTTTGAGCAGCCCTTCGGGGGTACGATCCACCAAAAGTAATTCGTAGTTTTCCATTTTCAAGAAGCCCTTCTTCACCATGGTTTCCAAGAGTTTCAACAGATGGTCGTAAAACCCGTTAATATTCAGTAATCCTATGGGTTTTTCATGCAGTCCCAACTGAAGCCAAGTAATGATTTCAAAAAATTCCTCCAAGGTTCCAAAACCACCCGGGAGCACCATAAAGCCATCACTCACTTCCTGCATCTTCAATTTCCTTTCGTGCATGTTGGTCGTGGTAATAAGCTCGGTAAGCCCTAAATGGACAACTTCCTTCTTTTTTAAGAATTGGGGGATGATACCTATTACTTTGCCATGACGGTTCAACATCTCTTCGGCCAAGGTGCCCATGACCCCAATCTTGGCCGCTCCATACACCAAGGTGATGTCGTTTTCCGTAAATAGCTCGGCTGTTTGTTTAGCCGCTTCGGTAATGTTTGTATCATTACCAGAACTGCTTCCACAAAAAACACAAATCTTATTCAGTTGACCCATGGTGCGTACACTTTATCATTCGATCTTTCCCAAACATATCTTTTTGGACGACGATATCCCGATAGCCAAGGGAGGAGAGCAATGAAGACATTTCCTTACCAAGATACTCATTAATTTCGAAGAACAGAAATCCGCCAAGATTCAAACAGTCCTTTGCTTGACGGGCAATGGCCCTATAAAAAACCAAAGGATCGCCGTCGGGAACGAATAGTGCAGCATCGGGTTCGTACTCCAATACATTGGGATTCATTTGTGCTTTTTCCAGTTCCCTCACATAGGGCGGGTTGGAAACAATGATGTCGAAATTTCCATAAGTAAGGGGTTCCGAAAGAATGTCATGTAAATGATAGGTTACGGCTACATCATTCCTCTCGGCATTTTTTCGGGCTACTTCTAATGCTTTTGCCGAAATATCCAAAGCCATTACTTCGCTCTGTGGTTCGTTTTTAGCAATGGAAACAGCTATGCATCCCGAACCGGTCCCTATATCCAAAATCCTTTGCGATTCCCTACCTTTCATTTCAGAAAGTACCCACAAAACCAGTTCTTCGGTTTCGGGACGGGGAACCAGAGTGTGTTCATTCACAAAAAAAGGAAATCCAAAAAACTCGGTTTCACCTATAATATATTGTATAGGTTCATGACGTTGCAACCGAATTATGGTTTCGTTAAACTTTTCGACCTCATCATTGGCAATAGTTTCTGAAGCACGGGTCACAGAATCTATTCGTGAATAATTCAAAAAATAATCCAGCAGTAGGGTAAAAAAGGATTGAATTTCTTCCTTGGGATAGGTATCCGAAAGTTCGGATTCGAAATGATTTTTAAGCGCTCCTAGTTTCAAAACTACAATTCCTTAAGCATGTGCACCCCGCAGGCATAATGCCCCGTATCCCCCATAGGGCCATCCAATTTTTCGAAGCCGTATTTATGATACAATTTGGTAGCGGCTTCCATATAGGACATGGTTTCGAGATAACATTTCTCGTATCCAAAATCTCGGGCAGAGCCCAAACAGGTGTCAATCATTTGCGTTCCCAAGCCCCTTCCCCTAGCCTGCAGCAAGAAGTACATTTTTTGAAGTTCGCATACAGGGCCTTCGTAATGATCCAGCTGGGAAATGCCTCCGCCGCCAATAACGGTTCCATTTTCTTCTACCACAAAATAGGCAGCGTTTTCTTTTTGATAGGTTTCGAACATGCAGTCCAATGAAGCATCTTCGTATGCAGTCCCCACTTTGGGAACCCCAAAATCGATAAGGACAGAGCGAATTACTGCTGCTATCTGGCTGTTGTCTTCTTTTTTTATGGGACGGATAATGGTTTGGCTCATCTAAGTTGAATTACATTGAAAAAGACACTGTAAAATTAAAGATATTTATGCAATCGCCAGAATGCTTTGCTTAGAAGATAACTCGTATTTTTGCGGAATGACTTCCGACCAACAATTCATGCTTCGTTGCATTCAATTGGCCAAAAACGGATTGGGTACTACTTACCCCAACCCGTTGGTGGGAAGCGTTGTGGTCCATAAAAACACTATCATTGGGGAAGGCTGGCATGAACAGTCGGGGAAACCGCATGCCGAGGTAAACGCCATCCAAAGTGTAAAAGACCCTACCTTACTTAAAGAATCCACCATTTATGTCTCTTTGGAACCTTGCAGTCATTTTGGGAAAACACCTCCCTGTTCGGACCTCA
>JANQKN010000140.1 GCA_028281065.1 Flavobacteriaceae bacterium
CGGCGTGACCTGGACAGTCAACGTGTGCATAGTGACGGTTTGCAGTAGCATATTCAACGTGAGAAGAGTTAATGGTAATACCACGTTCTTTTTCTTCTGGAGCGTTGTCAATTTGATCAAAAGCAGAAGCTTCTGAAAAACCAGCATCTGCCAACACTTTTGTAATTGCAGCAGTTAAGGTTGTTTTACCGTGATCTACGTGTCCAATAGTACCTACGTTTAAGTGAGGCTTCGACCGATCATATGTTTCTTTTGCCATCTTGTATTAATTTAAATCTTAGTTATATATTAGTGTTTCAATTAAAAAACTACTTTGAGCCAATGACGGGATTTGAACCCGTGACCTCTTCCTTACCAAGGAAACGCTCTACCCCTGAGCTACACCGGCTTTTTGGTTGCGGGTTTAAGCGTATAAGTCGCTTTCTGCAACGACAAAAACTCCAATTCCACGTAACTAGGGCATTGAAGTTTTTTGAGAGCGGGAGACCGGGTTCGAACCGGCGACATTCAGCTTGGAAGGCTGACGCTCTACCAACTGAGCTACCCCCGCTTTTTTATCCCCAAAACATACGTTAGGGAAAGGTTTCATCATTTCAAATTTCGAGTTACGTACCTCGAAAATGCGTGCAAAGATAATCATTATTTTTTTGCTTTCAAAAAGATCGAGCAAAATTATAAAAGTGGGGAGAGCAGGATTCGAACCTGCGAAGGTAAAAACCAACAGATTTACAGTCTGTCCTCGTTGGCCGCTTGAGTATCTCCCCTAGCTTGTTTGCACACTATTTTAAGAACGTTTACTGAGCCGATGGAGGGACTCGAACCCACGACCTGCTGATTACAAATCAGCTGCTCTAGCCAGCTGAGCTACATCGGCTTTTTTTGTCCCTTTTCACACCAAAGTTTCAGCATAAAAAAGTCCGCTATTTCTAACGGACTGCAAATGTATAGAATTTATTTTTTCTACAAAACTTTTTTCAAAAAAAATCATCAGGCATGCGCCCGCTGTTTGTCCTTTCTTTTCTTAAGCTGTCTTTCCAGCGATTGCACACACTCGTCGGTACCGGCCTCAAAGGTTCTGGCTTCTTTTTTTACCATGAGATCTCCCCCCGGAATACTCAACAATATTTCTACATTTTTATTTTCTTTTTCACTGGTCTTTTGAACCTTCAGGTACACATCGGCATAAATGATGCGATCGTAAAATTGTTCTAGTTTGGAGAGTTTCTTATTTATGAAGTCAATAAGTTTAACGTCCGCTACAAAGTTGGGAGTTTGCACGTTTACCTTCATACGCTAAAATTTTTAAGAGTTAGTAGTTATTTTGTGTTCCGCGGATGGGCATCCTTGTACACTTGTTTTAACTGGGCCATATTGTTATGGGTGTACACTTGTGTGGTAGCCAAACTCGCATGTCCTAGCAGTTCTTTTACTGCGTTTAAATCTGCCCCTTCGTTTAAAAGGTGCGTTGCAAAAGAATGTCGTAAGATGTGAGGACTTTTCTTAACCTTTTCAGATGCTTTACTAAAATAAGAATTTATAACTCGGTATACAAGTGTTTCGTACAATTTAACGCCTTTTTTTGAAAGCAATAAAAATTCGGAATCCACCACATTTGGCAATCGATCCCGCTCCTCCAAATAAACAACAAGGGTATCCTTCACGAAAGGGAGTAATGGAATAAGCCGTTCCTTATTGCGCTTACCCAATACTTTTATACTGTTTTCGGAAAACGAAACACTCCCCAGCTTTAGGTTGACCAACTCGGCCCTACGCATGCCCGTAGCATAAAACAATTCTACAATGAGCCGGTTCCGGATCCCTTCGAACCCCTCTTCCCCTTTTAATAACTGCAACACCTCCTCGATTTCTTCTTTAGAAAAGGGAACCTGTACCTTTTTAGCAGTCTTTAACGCCTTGTGCTTGGCCAAAGGACTCTCGGTTATTTCGCCTGTCTTTAACAGGAAGCGGTAATACGACTTTAGGGAAGATACCTTTCTATTGATACTCCTGTTGGAAATACCCTGCTCCACCAGGGAAACCACCCAGCTCCTAACTATGGCGTAATTTACTTTTGAAATGGAATTGTACTCATAGCCCTCCTTAGCGAACAGCGAAAAATCCGAAAGATCCTTTTCATACGCTTTTATGGTATGCGGAGAATATTTTTTCTCAAGGGTAAGATAGGCTATGAATGGGCGAAAAGGCATATTTTGGATTGAATCCTAAAGTTACAACAACTATTAAGGATTTGGAAAAAGGGCACAAAAAAATCCACTAGCTGAAAATGCATAGTGGATTTTTCATATTTACGTGAAAGGAAATCTTTAAATTTCTTCTGCGTCTCTTAGCCCTTGAATGTACTGCGCTTTCTGAATCTCAGCTCTACGCTTTACTGAAGGTTTTGTGAATTGTTGACGTGCACGCAATTGACGCATCGTTCCTGTACGATCAAACTTACGCTTGAAACGCTTTAATGCTCTATCGATATTTTCTCCGTCTTTTACTGGTATTATTAACATAGTGTCATCACCTCCTCTCTTTTTCGGACGGCAAAGATAAAAAGGATTTTATAATTGATGCAAGGGAAAACGAAAAAAATTATTGTTTGAACAACGATGCCCGTTTGCTCAAATCCCTAATAAGCTTCTCTTCTTCTTCGCTCTCCAGCAATACATTGTACTTTTTCCAAAAGTTCTGGTTGTAGGGACGCGATGAAAATATATCGTCCGACCATTCCTTCTTCAACGCTTGCTGAACCGTAGCAGAATCGTTTACAATCTCGGTAAACAGGATTTCCTGTATGGTATAATAGAAGAGTTCGTCCTTTTCGTATTTAGGCTGGTAATCGTCCCGATCCTTATCTGAAGACCGATCCCCCACGTTTACCAACTTAGGGGTTTCGTAGTAAAAGTAGTTAGGGTACATCCTGTCGTTGTACTGTTTATAGCTAAGTATCAGTTTATGGTTCACCAAGGTATCGTACAAACTTCTGCTACGTCTTCGCTGTACATCGGAAGCAGCCACCAATTCGTATTCTATTTTTTTGATGGCATAGTTGTCCCAATAAATATACATCCAACCTTTGGCCTGAAATCCTTCGTTGTATCTATAGGATGTATTCAAGCCAATAAAATCGGAACTCTCGGATATGCGGATCTTATAAATCTTCCTTTCGTTCTCTACCAATACGGTATCTAGGTCGAATTGATGCTTCTCCAGTATATCCTTGCCAAAAAGGGCCTGTCTCATGTTGGAATTGCGCACCAAATTCAGTTTTCCCTTAAACAGGTTACCCAATCCATTAATGCGTCGGTCATTCCACTTTATGGAATTTACCAAAGTGGAGGTTCGTATGGTATCCCGTCTCAGGTTCCTCGCTCTAAGCCTTTTGTTGTTCGTTTTATACTTAAGGTACGCTGCATGGGCAAAGAGACTATCCACATCCCTTAAATCGTAACTCTTTCGGGTTTCATCCACATTAATCCTCAGGTTATCCTTAGCACCCGATGCATAACTGGAATCGTATAAGGTAATAGCGCTTTCTATAAGCCACTTGTATTCCTTCTTGTTTCGCTCCTTGTGCCGTAAGAACCCTTTTTGCAAATAGGGTTGTTCCGGAAGGTTCTCCTCCAGTTCCTCCAAAGCCCGCATAACAATATCGTTTCCGGTTTTAGGACGCGTTTCAGCAACCAGAATCACTTCATCCAAAGAGGCGATATCTTCTTCCAGGAAAATATCCTCATCATTTACAAAATTACTTACGGGAGTCTTGAAGCTTTTATAGCCAATGGAAGAAACCACCAAAGTGTCGTTGGCATATTCCTTTGGCACCAACAAAACAAATTTACCATCGGAGTTACTAATGGTTCCTATCGTGGTCTTGTCTACATAGATACTTGCGCTTTCTATGGGAATGAATGTTTGGAAATCTACAATTTTGCTTTTAAGTTCGGTCTGGGCTACAGCTGTTATACAAAAGAATCCCATGAGCAGACCGAATAGCTTTTTATAATTGTGTTTCATCTTCAGTATTTTAAGTTCATTTGGGTTTCCTACAGCTAAAATTAAGCCAAAAAGGCAAAATGCTAAGTAGCGGGCTTGTAACTTTTCCCGTCTATAACCATCTTCGCTATAATTTCTTTAAGGATTTCGCTGGTTCCTCCTCCAATGGGGCCCAATCTACTATCCCTAAGGTTTCTTGCCAATGGGTATTCTTCAATATAACCATATCCACCCAACATCTGAAGGCATTCATACGCCACCTCATCGGCTACCTTGGTCGAAACCAATTTGGCCATACTGGCTTCTTTTACCACATATTCCTTATTGCCCAAACGCTGTGCGGTTACGTAATTGAATGTCTTGCACATTTCCACTTCACTGGCCATTTGTGCCACACGGTGGCGCAACGCCTGGAATTTGTCCAAAGAC
>JANQKN010000210.1 GCA_028281065.1 Flavobacteriaceae bacterium
CCCCGCTTGGGTGCCTTTGTTCCCGGTGAGGGACCATCCCTGGAAATCGGAGTTTTTTGCTATTTCGGCCCAAGCCCCTTCTTTGTGCCACCAAAACGAATGGGTATCTGTATCGTACACCAGTAATCCCTCTGCAGGTTTTATAATGTGGTTTCTCTCATTTGAGGACATTCTCGGAATTAATATCCCCAATGACTTACTGGCAACCTCCAACATGGCAGAACCTTCCATTTTATCAGGATTTCTATCAATAAGTGTTGGATACCATATTTGGTAACCGTCGGGATCCCAATGATCTTTCAATGATTTTGTAGCGCCCAAATTTAATTCTTCCCACTTATCCACCTTAAACCACCAAAAAGTGTTGGTGTCGGTATCGTATACCAGAAGCCCATTTTTAGGATTCGGGATTTCAGTTCTATTTTTGGAAGTCATACTGGGTACCAGCAACCCTTTACTGTTACTGCTTACATCCAACATAGCTGAAGGATCTGGATGGCTTCCCGTTTCATTGATGGATACAGGTTCTTGGAATTTTTCGTGCGAGCTTTGTTTTTCTTTCATGATTATTTGGTTTTTAAAAGTTAAAATGCGACAAAACATCCCCTATTGGATATCTCTTAGGTTCCAAAAGGGGAAAATGTATAGTCTCGGAATACTTGGGGAAAAGCGATCCGTTAAAAAATTGCTTGGGGAAAAGCAATACCATCATAAAAGTAGCCCAATGACCATGAAAGCACCAATGCAAGTCAACCATCGGGCTTAATTGGGAACCATCGGCATTGTTCAGGGAACGATCGGATTATCGGTAAATAAGGAAAACAAAAAAGCCGCTTCAACGAAGCGGCTTTTCTTTTTACTATTGTGCTGTTATTGTTTTATGATCTTCTTGGTTACTTGATTATTCAAAGTAACAAAGTAGACACCACTACTTAAAGCGGAAATATCCAATCGGTAATTGTCCTGACTCATTTCCCCACTTACATAAATCTGTTTCCCAGATAAGTCGGTTACCTTAATACTTTCTATAGCAAACTGTTTAGAGGCAATAAATACCTCATTGCTTGCAGGATTGGGATAAATAGCAACGCTGCTATCCAGTTCCACATCTTCGGTACCCAATACTAGAGATTCCTTCACCAATAAAAACCCTTGGGCACGGTCACTTATAACAATATGACCGCTTTCGAAAAAGGGATATACATTCCAAGACCCATTAAATCCTGAGGTATCATTGGTTGGATAGCTATCAAAATATCCTATCTGAGTGGCGTTGGCATTGGCGATATCGCTTATATCCACAACACGTAATCCCGCTGCATTGTTGGCCAAGTAGAACTTATCCCCTTTTACATATCCGTTATGGTCGGTGGCTCCTGTAGGGCCTTCGTATTCAAAATGAAACTGTGGGTTATCCAAATCCTCAAAATCGAAAAAGATCGTTCTGGAGTTGATCCCTGTATTCAATTCATCGGTTTCATCCCCTAAAATAAAATAGCGGTGGTCCTCGGTCAACCATCCTTGATGGGTATAGTGTACATTGTTATAGGCAATGGTGGCAATGGTTTGTGTATTGCTCTTATCGGTTACATCTACAATAACCACCTCATTCTCGTTACTGGCAATCATGATTTCCTGTCCCGTGTAATCGGTATCGGGTCCACTGTAGGTAACGATATGGGCATCGTGGGTGTATCCATCGCCTGCATGTCCACCATCGGCTACAGGGTTCACCGGATCCTGAATGTTTATAAAGTGGGCTCCTCCTCCAAAGGTTGAAGTTCCTAACACATAAGCATAACCAGTGTCTTCGTTAATAGCAATATTATGCGCACTTCCAAAGTCGCTATAAACCTCGTCTGGAGTAAATATTTCTGGTGGGTTGGCTACGTTTCGCAATCGAGTAAGATCGAATACCTGCATACCATGTCCTGTATCTTCACTCACTACAAAAACATGGTTGGCATAGGTCTTGGCATCCCTCCAAGTAGTATGATCATTACTTTCCCCAGGCATCTGCCCTAGGTAAACTGGGTTTAGGGGATCGGAAATATCGATAAAAGCAGTGGCTTCATTCAAACAGATAATGGCATATTCCTTGCCATCCTGAGGATCGGTCCACCCCCATGAATCGTTGGCTTTTACCGAATTCATTGTAGAAAGCGGAATCTGGGAAATTAGGTCGTATCCTTCGCAAGGGAAAATACCAGCCATTCCACTATCGCAAGGAGTCTGAGCGAAAAAAAATGACGGAATACACAAAACCGTGAGGAGAAATATCTTTTTCATGCGTTTCTTGATTTTTTGATTGTGCTAAAGCTACAAATAAAAATGCAATGATTTAGGTATACTCTGGACGTTTCCCCACTACCCCATTGTAAAAGGTTTTTAAGGCTTCTGTATCCCTTTGGATATCCCCTGTAGGTTGATATGGGGGATTAATGGTTACAGTTTTGGTTTTGTAATTGAAAGACACAGGCACGATGGGTACTTTGGCTTCCCATGCGATGTAGTAATAGCCTGTTCGCCACACCTCTACCTTTTTGCGGGTCCCTTCGGGTGCCAAAGCCAATCTAAACTCTTCTTTTTCTTTAAACAATTGCGCAATGAGCTGGACTTTGTTCTGTCCTGAGGTTCTATCGATAGGGGTTCCGCCCATCCATCGGAAATAGGCACCAAAAGGCCATTTAAAAAGTTCCTTCTTCCCTATCCAGTGGATTTTGGTCTTAGAGAGCCTTCTAGCAAACACCCCAATATAGAAGTCGTGCCAACTGGTATGGGGCACTACAATAACCACAGCTTTCTTTACTTCGGGATAAAAAGATCCTTCGATCTTCCATCCCATAAGGGTGTAGAATATAAATTTGGTAAGACCCATGTGGTGAAGATACCGCCTTACATCTTTAAATACAACTCACGTAGTTTATCGCGGGTCATGATCTGCTGCCAGTCCTCCCCCAATGCGTTTTCCCAAAGAGGAACCAAGCTAAGGGCAATATCGATCATGGTATCCATCTGGTAGTCGGTAAGGTTGTCGCAAATGCCTTGAGGGATGTCTATATTGTGGTACTTCCTCATTTCTTTGAAGATTCGTACGCCTTCTGGGTAATACTCTTCTAAATGATCGAACACAATACAATTCCCCACACCGTGCTTGGTACCCAATACGTAGGAAAGACCATAACTCATGGCGTGTGCTACCCCTACTTGCGAATAGGCAATGCTCATGCCACCATGCCAGGAAGCCATCATGAGTTTTCCACGGGATTCTACTTCGGAAAGGTTTCCGTTCATAAAAATCTCCTTGCAGAGGTCATAAGCCTTTTCGCCATAACTCTTACTGAATTCATTCAAAAACGTTCCATTAAGGGATTCCACACAGTGGATAAAGCAATCCATCCCTGTATAAAACCATTGGTTTTTAGGAACTCCAACGGTTAAATCCGGGTCTAGCACCACCTGATCGAAAGGCGTAAAGTCACTGTTGATACCCAACTTCTTTTCGGGCCCTGTAAGTACGGTAGTCCTTGAAACTTCGGCTCCTGTTCCCGATATGGTAGGCACTCCCACGTGATACACGGCTTTGTTTTTTACCAAATCCCACCCTTGGTAATCGGCTGCACTTCCTTTGTTGGTCAACATAATGGAAACGGCTTTGGATAAGTCGAGAATACTTCCTCCTCCTACTCCAATGATTCCTGAGGGACGATAGGTAAATTCGGATTTTATGTTTTTAACAATGGTATCTACCTGTTCGGTCTTGGGTTCCTCTTCGGCAGAAACGAAAATAAGCTTGTCGTTAAAACGAAGGTTCATACGGTTAATGAGATCTTCGTTGTCTTTAAATACATCGTCCACCAAATAGATAAATGGCGCCTTGTCTTTACGTTGGGGTGCCAATATGGATGGTAACTGGTCGAAGCATCCCCTTCCAAATACCACCTTGGGTACCATGGGGAAGTTTCTGTATTTATTGTTTACGCTTATGCCCTTGTCTTCTTTTAGGACTTTATTGGCACGTACTAGGTCTTCGGGGGTATCGATTTCGATTCCCTGGGTATTGGAAATGGCCATCTTAATATTTTTTCCGTATTCAAGAAAACGGATACACTCTATCTTTTCAGCAGCTTCCAGGGTACGCATGGGAAGCTTATAAAAATCCATCAGGGCTTCTTTACGAAAGGCATAAATCCCTTTGTGCTTGTAATACTGTACGGCAGCATTCTTGTCCCTTGGGTATGGAATGGGTGATCTGGAAAAGTAGAGGGCAAAATTATCTTTGTCTACAATTACTTTTACGGCATTGGGGTCGCTGATTTCCTTCCAGTCGTAAATTTCGGTCATTAGGGATGCTAAATCGATCTTGTCGGCATCAGGTCCTTTAAACACACCTAACACTTGCTGTAAGCCTGATTTGCTGGTAAAGGGTTCGTCTCCCTGTACATTTACTACAATATCCACATCCATGCCTTCAACAGCTTCGGCAATGCGGTCGGTACCGCAATCGTGCTCTTTTTTGCTCATAATGGCCTTACCGCCATGAAGTTCTATTTCTTCAAAAATAACTTCGCTGTCGGTAACCACGTAGACCTCGTCAAAGAGTTCGGTTTCCTTGGTTGCCTCATAGGTACGGACTATTACAGGTTTCCCCCCAAGGTCCTGCATTAACTTTCCTGGAAATCGGGACGCGCCATATCGCGCCGGGATCATAGCAATTATCTTCAAATGATAGGTTTTTTTCGAATTTTCAAAAATAGCATCTTTACGAATTCTGAAAAGAATTTCCCCAGATTATTTTATAGATGTACAAAAACGGAAAAGGTTTACAGCGGATCTTCGAAAAATTCACCTTTAAACCCAAGAAGGTACAAACGTTCCTTGGCCCGGGTCATGGCAGTGTACAGCCAACGCAGGTAATCCCTGTCTATTCCGTTGGGTAAATACGGCTGCTCTATGAAAACCGTGTTCCATTGTCCCCCTTGCGATTTATGGCAGGTAATGGCATAGGAAAACTTAACCTGAAGGGCATTGAAATATTTGTTGTTTTTAATGGATAGAAAGCGTTTGTAGTTGGATTTTATGTCTGCAAAGTCCTTTTTCACCTCTTCATAGAGCTTATTGGAGTCTTCGTAAGAAAGGGATGGGGTTTCCGATGTTAATGTCTCCAACAACAATACGGTTTCTATGGGTTTCATGTTGGGATAGTCTACCATACGGATCTTCACTTCGGCAAAGCGGAAACCGTACAGTTCCTTGATTTCAAAAATCTCGAGAACTTCCACTATATCCCCATTGGCAATAAATCCAGCTTCGGAGTGGGGCTTTACCCAAAAGTAATTGTTCTTTACCACCATAAGATAATCTCCAGCGGACAACTCTTCTTCCCGAAACAGGATCCGCTTCCTAATATTATCGTTGTACAGGTTGGCCCGCTTGTTGGATCGTACCACGATGACGGTATCCTCGTTTCCATGGGCATCGTAACTGTCCTGGATGGCATCCATGATCTCTTGACCGTCCTGGGGACGGATGACTTCGGGAAAAAGGTACTCGTTAATCTTAAATGAATCGAAAAAACCGGAATCCAATGCATCACGGATACGGGTTGCATTGTATAGGATACCGCTTTCTTTTTGTTGGCGCACCACTTCGTCCAATTCCAAAGACATAACGTTCTTGTTGTAATGGTTTTCCAAAGTACGCTCCTCCAGTGCTGGACTCATGTCCAATTTCACGGGGGGTAACTGGGCAGTGTCCCCTATGAGCAATAGCTTGCAACCGTGACCACTGTAGACATAGTGCATAAGGTCATCCAAGAGGGAGCCATTCTCAAAAAGCCTTGAATCTTGGTTAATATCCGGGATCATGGAGGCTTCATCTACAATAAAGATAACATTGCGGGCTTTGTTCTTCTGTAAGCTGAACGTTACTTTCCCTACGCCTTCGCTTTTTGGGACATAGATTTTTTTATGAATGGTCAACGCTTGTTTCCCGCTGTAGTTGGAAATTACTTTTGCAGCCCTTCCTGTTGGGGCCAAGAGTACAAAAGATTTTTGTGCCTTCCACAGATTTTTAACCAAGGTACCTATTAAGGTGGTCTTCCCTGTACCAGCATATCCCTTAAGTAAAAAAGCCTCGTCTTTGGCCTCGGAAAGTATGAACTGGGCCATTTGTTTCAGGGCCATATCCTGCTTATGGGTAACGGTATGCGGAAAATCGCTTCGCAATAAACTGTAGAAATGAGAAACATCCATAAAGCTAGAAAAACTGAGGGCTAAAGATAGGTAGGTTTTTTTCGGTTTATCCTTTTACGAATAAAAAAAAATTGTAGATTTGCGATAGACCTATGTTAATTCAATAAATCTAAAATTAAACTTTCAAAATAATGAAACTCATCATTCAAATCGTTCTTTGGATTGCCATTATATTCTTAGGGTATAGTTTGTACAATTCCATTACCAGTACTACCCGTTTTAACAAGCTTAAGGAAGAGAGATACAAATTGGTTATTGCAAAACTTAAAGACATCCAGTCTGCACAATTGGCACATCAAGAAGTTACCGGAGGATTTACCGGGGATTTTGACAGTTTAGTTCGTTTTATAGATACCGCCCAGTTTGCTATCACCCAGAGACGCGATAGCAGCTATGCTGACCAAGAAAAAAACAAAGCCTATGGATTGGATCCTTTAGAAGGTGGTTATTTCATCGATGTAATCGTTACCGACACCTTAGGGTTTAAACCTGTTAAGGATTCTTTGTTTGCAGGATCGGATCGTTACAGAACAATGATGGATGTACCCGAAACCAGTGCGAAATTCGAAATGGAAGCCGGGAAATTGGAAAAGAGCGGTTTTATGTACTCTGTGTTCGAAGCTAAAGTAGCTAAGAAAGTAGTACTTGAAGGACAAGACAAAAACCTAATCGCACAGGAAGAGCAAACAGTTGCTGTAGACGGTGTTAACGGACCTTATATTAGCGTTGGATCTATGGACGATGTAGATACCAGTGGAAACTGGCCAAAATTATATGACAAGCCCACTGACAACCAGTAATAGTAAAACCAACCAAACTAATAGATTGTCCGTTCAAATATCTTTGACCGGACTTTCTTTTTTGGTCTCATCCCAAAATAGGGAGCCCCTCTTCTATTACGAGAAAGAACTGGATAGGGCCTACACGCCAGAAGAGCTTCTTCTGGAATGCGATGAGATCCTTAGGGGGCAAAATGAACTACACCCCCCCTTTTCCAGTGTACAGCTTGTTTACAGCACCGACACCTACTGCACGGTACCCTTGTCCCTTTTTGATGAAAACAAGGCCAGTGAATACCTAAAGTTTAATACCAAGATCTTGGGGAACGATTATATTGCACATGATACTTTGGAAAACCACGGTATCGTTGTGGTATACATCCCACTCATCAACATAAACAATTACTTTTTCGAGCGTTTTGGTGGGTTCGAATACTACCATGCTACTTCGTTGCTGTTGGACCGTATCCTGAATAAAGAACGCCATACCCTTCAAAAAGTGTTTTTACATGTAAAGAACAACGAGTTCGATTGCATTGTAATAAAAAACGGTGCATTGCAGCTATGCAACACCTATAGCTACCAAACCCCAGAGGATTTCATCTATTATGTACTCTTTTGTTTTGAACAATTAAAGATGAATCCAGACAGTGTAGATGTCATCTTATGCGGTGATATTCGAAAAAATGATGAAAAATTCGACTTTCTGTATACTTATATTCGAAATATTTCGTTTGTAAGCCATGATTTTCCTAGAATCGGGGAGGAAGAAAATCATGAAAAATATATACTAAAAAGCCAACTCTAATGCGTATAATATCAGGGACGCATAAAGGAAAAAAGATCATAGCCCCAAAGAACCTCCCTGTCCGCCCTACTACGGACTTTGCGAAGGAAGGCCTTTTTAATATCTTACGAAATAGACTGGATTTAAATGACTTGGAAGTACTCGACCTGTTTTCGGGTACCGGGAACATGAGCTATGAATTTGCTTCACGGGGGGCATCTAAAATTACAGCGGTAGACAGCTATTTTGGATGTGTCAAATTTATTCAGAAAACAGCTCAAGAACTTTCGTTTCCCATCACTTCCATTAAAGCCAATGTTTTTACGTATTTAGACAAAACCTCTCAAACATACGACCTTATTTTTGCAGATCCACCTTATGTGTTTGAAGTTGAGCAGTTTGAAGAAATGGTAAGAAAAATCTTTCAGAATAATTTGTTGAAAAGGGATGGAATTTTTATCATTGAACACCCAAAACAAACCGACTTAACAGAGATTATTGGTTTTCAGGAATTTAGAAAATACGGAGGTTCCGTGTTTAGTTTTTTTACTAAAAATTCAACCCAATGAAGTTCCCAAAAGCCATAAAACTCGATTTTGCTGAGGTAACTTTGTTTCCTAACACAATAATCGCTTCCATAAACGAAGGGGTTGTTTTTGA
>JANQKN010000213.1 GCA_028281065.1 Flavobacteriaceae bacterium
GTACACCCGATACGGGAGGTTCTATAATAGCTATATTTTTAATCATTCTTTTACTGGGTATCATCCCACCATTAAAAGTACGTATAGGGTGTTAACCCATGATAAAAAAATAAATCACGAAATCTTTAATGGCCCTGTGGGTTACAAAAGTTATCCAAAAGAAGACCTTTATGTTCATGAATGGGAAATGAATAACGTACCTGGCATTCCAATTTCAGAAGATTATATGCCTTCTTATAAGGATGTTACAACAAGGTTGAGCATTAGTTCGATCGATTCTTGGGATGAAATCGCAACTTGGTACTCAGATTTAGTAAGAAAGCAGTTAAAGTTTGACGAAGTTGTAGAAAATGAATTTAATTCCATATTCCCAAAAGGATATAGACACCTGTCTGAAACTGAAAGAGCGAAAAGAATATACTATTATATAACAGATCATCTAAACTATAGCCATGTAAGCTTTAAGCAAAGTGGTTTTGTCCCTCAAAAACCATCGAAAACCATTAACACCAAACTTGGAGATTGTAAAGATTTTTCATCACTCTTTTTGGTTCTGGCCCAACAAGCTGAGCTTGATGCAAAACTGGTTTTAATCCTTACTTCCGATTATGGCAAGAATGAATTGGTTTTACCCAGTACAGATTTTAACCATTGTATTGTAAAAGTTACCATGGATGGAACCGAACAATTTCTAGAGCTTACAGACAAATACCTGCCATTTAGGTCTTTGCCAATGTCTCTTAGGGATGCAACTGCTTTAGAAATTCCTTTTGATAGTTCCAAGAAATCCAAATCTGAGCTATTTCGACTTAAAGATCAACCAAGACAAGAATCTTTAATGGAAAGCAGCTATGTTTTAGATTTAGATAAAACCACTTCAACTATTGAACTTACTTATAAAGTGTCTGGGCATTTAGGATCATACTATATTGGGACATTTGACCAACAAAAAGATAAATTGTTGGAAGATACCATCTCTCAAGAAATATCGAATATGTCCAGTGAACCGGTACAATTAATAGGGATAGAAAATGTTTCTTTTGAAAAAGAAAAAGGGATTGTTGAATATACTACCAAATTAACCAGCAAATTAAAGATTAATAAAGTTGGGGAACTATTCATGTTTAAAATACCTTATTTCCTTACTCCTTATGACCGCTCTATCATTCAGCCTGAAAGCCGTTCATATCCGATAGATTATAAGCAATATGAAAATTCGGATTCGTATAAAGAAACTATGTTGGTTAGGATTAAAGAGAATGAAAAGTTTGTTGAGATTCCCGAAAACGTTAAATATCAATTTAAAGAACATAGTTTTTCAGTTAATTACGAACTATTAAAACCCAATTCAATTACTACCGTCGAATATGCTGAATTCAAAGACTATGTTACAAAAGTTCTGGATGCCCGTGACAATCTTATCTCCTTTAATTTGGATAATAATTAAAGAGGGTTTGTTTATATTCTGTGAAGTGGAAATGTAACCAACCGAAAACTGGTATTGCGGATTCCCCACTAGCGCTCGTTTCCAAACGGGTGCTTACACAAGAGTAAGCAGGACCTGAAATCTTAAATAAATGGACAGCCTTTGGTTTCAAGATCTGTTCTTATTCTTTGAAAAACAATTAGAAAGTTTAAATCATTTAAAAATCACAAATAGAACAGACATGAGCAATATTTATATTTTTTTTCTAATACTCCCTTTTACAATCTACGGACAGATCCAAATCGGAGGGGATCTGGATGGAGAGTTTAATAATGATGGTTTCGGTAACAGTGTGAGTATCTCATCTGGTGGCAATATCATTGCTGTAGGAGCTGAACAAGCATTCAATAGCTCGATCGGGGGTAAAACAGGCATGGTAAAAGTATTTGAGAACCAAGGGGGCAATTGGGGCGCGCTAGGAAATACGATTTATGGGAATATGCTACAGGGAAAATTCGGATCAAGTGTTAGTTTGTCATCCGATGGGATGATTCTAGCAATCGGGGCAGAAAGTATTGAAAATGGAGTAGTATATGTTTATGAGTATCTAAATGGGGATTGGAACCAAAGGGGCAGTGTTATTCCGGGCATTTTTCCTGGCGACAGGTTTGGAACAAGTGTTAGTCTTTCATCCAATGGTAGCATCGTTGGAATTGGTGCAACAGAAGCGTCTGGCAATGGCGGTAATGAAGACCCTCGGGGTTATGCCCAAGTCTATGAATTCCAAGGCGGGGATTGGCAGCAGCTTGGAGGTGACATTGAAGGAGAAAATTGGTTTGACAGTTTTGGAAAGAGTGTCAGTCTTTCTTCTGAAGGTAATATTTTAGCAGTCGGAGCACCATTTAATAATACTGATGGAACCAACAACTCCTCTGGAGAGGTTAAGATTTATGAATTTATCAGTAATGATTGGGTTCAGATCGGTGAAGATATCGAAGGGGAATCCACCGGTGATAATTCTGGATGGAGTGTTAGCCTATCATCTAACGGTACTAAGATAGCAATTGGAGCTCCAAAAAATAGCTTTAATTCTAGTGGTGTCAATTCTGGTCATGTCAGGGTATATGAAAACCAATCTGGTGAATGGGGAAGGGTTGGTCAGGATATAGATGGTGAAAATGAGGGTGACGAATCTGGAACAAGTGTAAGCCTCTCTGCTGACGGCTCGATTGTGGCTGTTGGCGCTCCTGAAAACAGTGGGGTTAACGGTGGCCGTTCAGGGCATGTTCGTATATATAAAAACATTGGGGCGAGTTGGGCACAGATTGGGACTGATATAGATGGGGAATCTAGTTCCGATGAATCGGGACTGGCAGTTGCTTTATCTTCCGGTGCCAGTCACGTGATTATCGGTGCTCCAGAAAACGATGGAGATGGTCTTTTTAAGGGGCATGCAAGAGGCTATTATCTATCTGGCATTCTATCAAACAATAATTTAGAACTGACAGGAATTACGATATATCCCAACCCTGCAACATCAATCGTAAACGTCATTATACCGCAAGGTATTTCGTTTAGAGGCATTACTTTTTATGATAATCTTGGACGGAAATTGCTCTCCATTAATGAAAGAAAGTTTGATGTTTCCAAATTATCTAAAGGGATTTATTATATGGAAATAATGACAGATTTTGGTATGGTGATAGAGAAAATGATGGTAATGCAATAAAATAGGTCATAGATTAATTTGTGGTTATAAATATTTAATATCCGTAGTTCTTTAAATATAGGACTGTTGGATTTTCAATGTTCTTTGAAAGCCAAATATAGAAGGGCACCAGTTAAGGATGGTTACTTCTTAAAAAAGACCATCTCCGATTGCATAAGAGTATTACTTTAAATAATGATTAATTTATAAAACATTAAAATGATAAAAAAAACATTCTTACAAGTATTGATACTTGTTATTGTCTTGTCTTGTAGTTCTGATTCGAACAATGACACAAACAACAATCAAAATCAAGTTACATTATCCGATTTTACAATTTCTATTGATGAAAACCCTACAAACGGACAGGTTCTTGGTACGGTGAACGCAACCACAAATCAGGGAAGCATAAATTTTATGCTGTCGGACCAAGTTCCCAACAATGCCCTCTCAATAAACTCCAATACTGGTGAATTGAGTGTTGCCAATGAATCTCTTTTCGATTTTGAAACCCATCAAACCATATTGGCCACAATAAACGCTTCAAGTGGGAATGTTACTGAAAGTGCTTCCATAGTAATTACTATAAATGATGTTTACGAACCTATCATTTTTCATGGAGATGTTTTGTTGAAAACACAACAAGAAGTTAACGAATTTGGTAGTTTTAACTACACCGAAATAGATGGGGATTTAACTTTAGAAGGGATAAACGGTGGAGATATTTCAGATTTAACTCCACTTTCATCCTTACAAATAATCCATGAAGACCTATATATAGCCAGAAATAGTGACTTAATCGATTTAACAGGATTGGAATCCATAACCACTATAAAGTTTAGATTGGTATTGCAGGATAATCCTTCTCTAACCAATGTTGATGGTCTTTCTTCTCTAGAGAATATAGGTAGTATGGGTTTTCATGCAGGAGAACCTCCATCAAAAATGGAAGGAGCTGGTGGTATCGAAATTATAGATTGTAACAGCCTAATAAGCTTAGAGGGTTTCTCTAATATTACTGTTCTTAGGGGCAGTATAGGATTAGGGCGCAATAACGGTTTAACAGATCTTCACGGATTACATAATATTGAGAATATTTTGGGCACTATAAGTATTGGTAGTAATGATAAATTGATAAACTTGGATGGTTTATCTCGTTTGCAGGAAATTGGTTACAGTTTGTTTATTTCTGAAAACGCCTCACTTCAAAATATTAACGGATTGAACCAATTAACAAGAGCTACAGAGTTGGCCATTACTTTAAATCAATCATTAACAAATATTGATGGTTTGGAAAATTTCGAATCAGTAGAATATTTCCTTCATGTTTATTCAAATAGTTCCCTTTCTGATTTATGTGGTTTACAATTGTTACTGGCAAATGATGGGGTAGGCAGCGATTGTTTAATACATACTAACCAATATAATCCTA